>JAYSYV010000974.1:0-12338 GCA_043727245.1 Chloroflexota bacterium
GCCCCCAGAAAAATAGTCGTAGCCGGTTCGCTGGTTGAAATTATAGCGGTTCGGCTAGCCCCAATAAAATTTATCCCGATTAAAAAGAGATAAATCGAAAACCCGGTCAGAATGCCAATAATTATACAGATTATCCAGCCCCAGGCCGACATTCCTGTGCTAAAACTGTCGGTGGCTAACAGGTAAAGTGTGAAACAGGATGTAGTAATGGGCAAAGAATAGGCTGCTTTAACGATGCCTGATACTTCAGGGCCAATCCGGCCCGCCAGAATAACATACCAGGAATTGCTAAGGGCCGAAGTCAGTGACAGCAGCGCCCCCATAAAACTGAAGCTGGCACTTACGGCTAGAGCAGCCAGCGGGTCAACCGTCAGAAAGCAGCCGCCCAGGGCCAGGGCCAATGCAGTGGCTTTTATTAAGGTAAGCTTTTCTTTAAAGAAAAGGATTGACCACAACACTACCAGCGCCGGATAAACAAAAACCAGCAAGGAATTGGTGCTGGCTGGTAATAATTCGAGGGCCAGGAAATAAAAGAGGGAGTTTGTAATCCACAACATACCCAGGAAACCGAAACCGACCAGGCGGGGTAGAGGCTGACGCAGGTCTACAGGCTTTCTTTTGGCTATTAGAAAACCCAGGATAATCCAGATAACAAGGGTAGCCATGATAAACCGGAATGTTAAGAGGGTTGGCACATTTGCGCCCTCGTCAAAGGCAAATTTGCCCAGTATTCCCTGTACTCCGAACATTACACCGGCTAGCACTGTCACGCCTATACCTGATAGGGTCCGGTTTCTTTCTCTATTTTTATTGTTAAAGGCTTGAAGAGGTTCGTTTAGCGCGTCTGCTTCAGATTCTATTTGTTTTAACTGACTCATTACCTGTAATTAGTAAAAATGGTTTGATGGGCGGTCCCATTAAACAGTTATTTAGTGTCAAAATTTGCAAAGCGGTCCATTGTAGCACAATTTAAATTCGGGTGGTTGTAAAATGGATAGTAATTTTGGGCATATGTTCTATAATGGCTTAAATTTTCAATTTTACATTACAATAATTTTTTATTTTGGCATAGTTTGGTCCTAAGCTGGCAAAGCGGGTATAACATCTACATTAGTAGAGAGGAATATAGCGAAAAGATAGTGATACTCTTAAAAGATGATTTGACCAGGCAATAATCCGGTAACTAAAAGCTCGTTTTATAAATGTTAATAACTATACCGAATTTACTGCATGGCACACTAACAGGCGGTTATTAAGCCGCTTTTATACACAATATGTGGACAAGTTGTGGATAACTATGGATAAGTGTTATTAAATAGGCTAATAAAGTGGATAAACGGTTGAGAAGTTGTGGGTAAGTATTACTACGCTAAACGTGTGTGACTGCGGTAAACCTACCAAACTTTAAAAGGCCGTTTAGCCAGCGACGCATTTTTGTAGGCCGTATCTTCAGTAACTTCCTGACCTACCCACTCTGGCCGGGGAAACTCGAAATTTTCATCCGGTATTTCCAGTTCGACAACGATTAGCCCGGCATTATCTCCCTCAAATATATCCAGTTCCCACTTGAGTTCGGGGTGTTCTTTCAGAGGCATACGGTAGCGGGTTTTACGCACCAGAGATGCCTGGACCAGTTTAAGCAATTGCTCGGCTTCTTCAAAAGGAATAGCGTATTCAAACTCGTCCCGCCCTACCAACCCTTCGCCTTTGATAGTGATGTACGCTTTGCGCTGGTCTGCCGGGCCTTCTTCGGTCCGCACCCGCACGGTAGGCTTGAAAGAAATATAGCCCTGGACCATTCTGGAACCCTGGGGCAAGTCAGGCAATTTAGCTTTATTTACCAGGAATTTACGCTCAATCTCTTTCATGTAACCCATTATTTTCTCCTTTTAACCGCCCGAATGAAATAGTTTCCAGGCCAGTTAATAATAGGCCAGGTCGATCGTCATGTAAAGACTTTGCGATTTTCTTCATTAGAATCAAAAAGGGCTACCAACCCCCTGTAGGAAACTCAGTTTATTATATCATTTAGAATAGCAGATATATCCTTAAATACACAATAATACTAAGGATTCAGATAACCAATAGAACATAAAACTAAATATTAAACTCTTCAACTGGACAGTTACAACGCGTTTACTACAGCAAAAATCGAAATGATTGAACCAATTTCGAAATATTATTGAGATTAGAATTGGTTCAATAGCAGACAAACATGCTGTAAAACGTTGTAACAATCCTGAGCTTACGCCCTAAGTTTACGAGCTTTGCCCGCTATAGAAGGTTCAGGCTGTTCTTCACCAACATCATTGGTGGCAAAAGCAGCACGAGTAGCTTCTTTTTCAATCCGAGCTGTCAGACGGCGGTCCAGGTCGGCAATTTCGTCCGGGTTCAGGCGTTGCAGGTCGGATTTGCCGTTACAATAATAACGGGACGCTGTTATCAGGTCGGCCTGGGAGAAGCCATTTTCATCAGCTTTCGCCAGCAAATCTTCCAGAGTGGGATCGCTTCGGCCAACAAAGGCCAGGGTCGGGGGTTCATCCAGCAGTTCCGGCTCTTTATTTGGTAGGGGAGCTTCAACCGGTAAGGTATTAGTGTCCGATGCGTTCAGGTGCGCCAGGAAGTCGGAAAATGAAGGATTGAGTAATTCCATCCCAATCGGGAAAGCCGAGCTATTACTTTTGACCACTCGGAAGACCCGCACCGGACGCAAATCATCAATCCGCAACGAAGCTTCTACCAGCACGTCAACAAAATATTCAAGGCCGCCGGAAGTCATGGGCAAGACCCGGCCCATTTCATTTTCTTCACGGTCTTCCTTGCCTTTAGCCCCAATCTGGTCGGTTATAACCACACACGCGCCGCTATCAACACACAACCGGCGCAAGACTTCCTGGTAAACTACCTGGTCGCCCGACAGTTCCTCGGCGGTGGGTTGGGCGGTAGGGTCGCCACTGCGCTCGCGAACGGCCATAACAGTTTCGCGGTGCTTGCGGCCAAAGTACATGGCCCAGCTATCCAGGGCATAACAGCCGTACCCCTGTTCCCGACCTTCGCCATCTAAGGCCCAATCAATAAATTCAGGTAGTTCGTCAGGGTGTTGGATTTCAAGAGCATCAAACTTGGAGCCATCACTACCAGCCAGTAAACGGCCTTTGCGCTCCACGTCAAAATAGCATAAGCGGCCCAACCCGGCATCGGCCAGGGTAGAGGCGAAATAGCTCTTGCCTGTCCCGGCGGCCCCGCGCACAGCCAGGACCAGGCGCTGCTGACGAGGACGACGGCTCAAAGGATTGACTCTTTTTCCCATTAAATTACTCATTTATTATTCAACGCGGCCCGCCGTACTGGCAAAAGTTTGCCGGTAAGCCGCCGCCCTCCTTTCAAACTTCAATTTTTATTGTCGCCGGACCTTAATTCAGGTTTCAATGGTTTATCTCGAAAGTTACCAACTGGTGCCGGAATACTAACAATCTAGTACTTATGTTCGTATTATATCATACATTGGTACAAAGCTTCTAATTATTTTGCA
The DNA here is from genome assembly GCA_043727245.1 of Chloroflexota bacterium. Classification (GTDB taxonomy): domain Bacteria; phylum Chloroflexota; class Chloroflexia; order Chloroheliales; family Chloroheliaceae; genus 54-19. Next base: position 3,533 of record JAYSYV010000974.1, read on the forward strand.
ATTAACAAAAAGAGAGGAAATCTGGCGGTACAACCTTTGCTCATGGTTTACCTTAGAAACCAGCCTGGTTCCAAAATATCAGCAGGAGCAGGCCGGATGGTAAAGGCTAACTATTAAAAGGAGAAATGTGACCATGGAATCCGTAAAGGACCAGGATAATTCAGAAGATAATCAGCCCAGTCAGGCCGAAGGGGACCGCGCCACAATCGAAGCGGACCTGGGCGAGTCTTCCGATGTCAATAAAGCTACTGAAGGGAAAGTTATTCCTTCCGAGGGCGAAACCAGCCAGGCCGAAGGCGAACGCACTAACGAATAACGCAACCGGCCTTGTTGCATATTTACTATAATTTGTAAAAATAATTCCAGCGGAGTCTGAATCTCAGGCTCCGCTTTGTTTTACCACTGCCTGTGCGTGGTTGAGGCATATTCTAAGTGCAGGCTTGAGTCGTAACAGCTGCTTTGCTATAATTCAAATGGAGTTTTAACGAAAGGGAATTAATATGCCCCTTGATATTGCCAGTCTTGAAGCCGCTATTACTGAACAGCACCTGCAAAGGCCGTTTTCGGGCGTAATTTTCATTCGAGAGAATAATCAAACCGTGCTGGCTCAGGGTTACGGCTTTGCGAATAAGGCCGATGAAATACCAGTCAGGGTTGACACAAGATTTGGTGTTGCTTCCGGCGCGAAAATCTTTACGGCTGTTGCTATCTGCCAACTGATTGAGAAGGGACTTTTGACCTTTGATACCTATCTTAAAAATTGTTTAAATATTACCTTTCCTGAATTTGACCCGGCTATCACCATTCAGCATTTATTGACCCATAGCTCCGGCATACCCGACTACTTTGACGAAGAGGTAATGGATGATTTTGAAGCACTCTGGCAAGACCGCCCAATGTACCGTTTGCGGAAACCCCAGGATTTCTTAGCGCTATTCAAAGACCAGCCAATGAAATTCAAGCCGGGCGATAGATGCTCTTACAACAACGCCGGGTTTATCGTGCTGGGCCTGGTGGTCGAGCAGGTCAGCGGTAGGCCGTTTACCCAATACGTGGAAGAAAATATCTTTGAGAGAGCGGGGATGACCGACAGCGGTTATTTTGCGATGGACCAGCTTCCAGCCCGCACCGCCTACGGCTATATCCCGGTGGGCGAAGACCAGTGGCGAACCAATATTTACGCGGTTCCAATCATCGGGGGACCGGACGGTGGCGTTTTTACGAGTGTGCTTGATATGACAAAGTTCTGGGATAGCTTGCTGGGAAATAAACTGCTCAAACCAGTTACGACTGAGAAAATGCTAACTCCCCGGATGGTGGCCGAATGGGAAGGGCCGTACATCTGGTACGGTTATGGAGTTTATGTACATTACCAGGACGGTAAAGTAATCGCTTACCACATCGAAGGCAGCGACCCCGGCGTGGAGTTTTTCTCCTGTGTATATCCCGACAAGAAAATTGAATATACCATCACCGCCAATACAAATAAGGTTGCCTGGCCTTTTGTTAATATGAATGATGCCGTAAAGTCTGCTTAATTTTCTTTTCTTCTTATCCCACCCTCGGAACCCAGTCACATAATCCCTGATAGAGTGAGTTTTGTCGCGATACGACTCCACATTAGCTTTTACGTTGTCTAAACTAAATCGTTATTTAAAAGTCTGTAAAATGATATAAATTCTCTACAGAATTAAGTTAGGATGGTAATAAATTTGCTTCTAATTCTTCAGTCCTTTTATTAACTACCGGGAATTAAAAATAAAGGCATGCGGGAGAATGACTATGGATAGCGCCTCTTCAAACCAGACCTCTTCAAATATGGCTACTTCGTCCAATCGCTGGGCAATTGCTATTGCGGCTGTTTTTATGCAAATCGCTCTTGGGGCGGTATACGGCTGGAGTATTTTTTTAAGTACGGTCCAGACCGATTATCATGTTGATAAACCGGCCGCTAACCTGACTTTTACCATTACGATTATCGCCCTGGGCGTAACTGCCGGGTTTGGGGGCTTTTTGCAGGCCCGATTTGGTCCAAGGGCTATTGCTACAGCCGGGGGTGTTCTATACGGGTTAGGAGTCATTTTGGCCGGGTTCACCGCACCGAATATTTTCATGCTTTACATAACCTACGGCATTATAGGCGGCATCGGTTTAGGGTTGGCCTACATTGTACCTCTGGCGATGCTGATTAAATGGTTCCCCGACCGGCGCGGCTTTATCACCGGTCTGGCGGTAGCTGGTTTTGGCCTGGGAGCAACCGTAATGAGTCCGATTGCCACCGAGTTAATTAAGCCGGCGAACCTGGGGCTGGCCCGTACCTTTAACTATTTGGGAATTGTTTACCTGATTATTGTTGTTATTTCGGCCCAGTTCTTCCGCAAAGCGCCTGATAATTATATGCCAGAAGGCTGGAAGCCTTCCCCGGCTTTGCAGACCAACCGGGCAACCAAAAACTTTTCTCTAAAGGAAGCTCTGAGAACCCCACGTTGGTACATTCTATGGCTGATTTTGGCTCTGAATGTTACAGCCGGAGCGGCCCTGATTTCGGTGGCTGCGCCCCTGGCGCAAGAGTTCGGTGGGGTGGATAAGAGTACCGCTGCTATTATTGTTATTGCCATATCGATTTTCAACGGCACTGGTCGGCTTTTCTGGGCCTGGCTCTCCGATACTATCGGGCGGCCTTATACCTTCCTGGCTATTTTTGGGATCCAGGTCGCGGTATTTTTCCTGATGTCGCAGGTCAGCAATTTCACATTATTACTGGTTCTGGCTGCCATTGTTGGATTGTGCTACGGTGGAGGATTTGGTACAATGCCCGCGTTCGCGGCCGATTTCTTTGGCCCTAAAAACGCTGGCACAATTTATGGGGTTATGCTTACTGCCTGGAGCGCCGGGGCAGCCGTTGGTCCAATCTTGATTTCGAGTATGCCCTATCGGACTGCTCTTGTAATTATTGCAGTCATAGTATTGTTCAGCGCAGCACTGCCTTTGCTTACTCGCGTCCTGGTCCGGCGTGATAAAGAGGCGGTTAGTGGCCGTCCGGTAGCCAGTTAAAATAATCCATATTTTAGAAAGAGCTTATAGATTATGAGCATCGAACATAAAAACCGCCGGGGTGTGCTGGGCAAATTAGCTCAACATGTGGGCCTGGTTCCAAACCCGATTAGCCAGCGCAGCGACAAGTTAAAGCCGCGAATCCGGGATGCCGAGAAATTCCACAGTATTTGTCCCTATTGCGCCGTAGGCTGCAGCCAGCTAGTTTTCGTCAAAGACAAGAAAATTATTAATATCGAAGGCAACCCGGAGAGTCCGATTAATCGCGGCACGCTTTGCCCCAAGGGCAGCGCTACCTACGCCCTGACCGTCAACCCTCACCGCCTGACCAAAGTGAAGTACCGCGCTCCCTACAGCGAGAAATGGGAAGAAAAACCGCTCGAATGGGCCATGGACCGGATTGCTCATCTAGTCAAAAAGACCCGTGACGAAAACTTTATCGGGATGAGCCAGGAAAAGCCTGATTTGCCGGTCAGCCGGACCGAAGCCATCGGCCACCTGGGCGGAGCAACCCTGGACAATGAGGAAAATTACCTCATTCTTAAACTGTTTCGTTCGCTGGGAATAGTTTATATAGAGAACCAGGCCCGTATCTGACACAGTTCCACTGTACCCGGTCTGGGTACTAGCTTTGGACGTGGCGGGGCCACTACTGCTCCCTGGGATTTGGTCAATAGCGATTGCATCTTAATCCAGGGTTCTAATATGGCCGAATGTCACCCGGTAGCCTACCGGTTTGTGATGGAAGCGAAAGAACGCGGGGCGAAAGTTATTCACGTGGACCCCCGGTTTACTCGTACCAGCGCGACGGCTAATATTTACGCGCCTACTCGAACCGGGACAGATATTGTTTTCCTGGGCGGCATAATCAACTATATCCTGCAAAACGAGCTTTATTTCAAAGAGTATGTCCTGAGCTATACCAATGCTTCGTTCCTGGTGAGCGAGGATTACAAAGGGCCGGACCAGTTGGGTGGCCTGTTCAGCGGCTACGACGAAAAAGACCAGAAGTACGACCGCAAGACCTGGCAGTATGACATAGAGGAGGCGCAGAAAAATACCCGCTTTGAGAAAAATTCAATCGACCATAACCGCTCCGAAGAAGCCGAGTCACACAGCCAGCAGGCTATGAGCGGGAGCCGGGCGGGGCCGCCTCTGCGCGACGAATCCATGCAAGACCCCCAGAGTGTTTTCCAGATTTTAAAGAAGCATTTCAGCCGTTATACACCCGAAATGGTTGAGCAAGTTTGCGGTACACCTAAAGAAATCTTTCTGGAAGTAGCTAAAACTGTGGCCGAAAATAGCGGACGAGATAAAACTACGGCCTTTTGCTACGCGGTTGGTTTCACCCAGCACAGCACTGGCGTTCAGATGATTCGGGCTGCCGCCATTTTGCAGCTTCTACTGGGCAATATTGGGCGACCGGGTGGCGGTATTCTGGCTCTGCGCGGTCACGCCACTATTCAGGGTTCGACCGATGTACCGACCCTCTACAACTTGCTGCCGGGCTATTTGCAAATCCCTTCCGAAACAATCGACGATTATAGCCTGGTCAAATACATCGAGCATAACTGGACCCCGACCGGCTGGTGGCACAATATGCCCAAATATATAGTCAGCCTGCTAAAAGCCTGGTATGGCCCGCATGCCCGGCCCGAAAATGATTTTTGTTTTCATTATTTGCCCAAGATTAACGGCGACTTCAGTTATAACCAGATGTTTTATAAGATGGTGGAAGGCCGCATTAAAGGCTTGTTCGTCATGGGTGAGAATATCGGGGTGGGCGGTATCAATGCCCGCTACCAGATGGAAGCCCTCCAAAAGTTGGACTGGTGTGTCGTGCGCGACCTCTACGAGGTTGAAACGGGTGACTTCTGGAAGTACGAGGGAGCCGACCCTAAAACAATCGGTACTGAAGTCTTTTTGATGCCTGCCGCGATTGTGGCCGAAAAAGAAGGCTCCTTTACCAATACTCAGCGCATGTTGCAATGGCACGACAAAGCGGTAGACCCACCCGGCGATGCCCGAAGTGAAACATGGTTTACATACCACCTGGGCCGCCGCCTGCAAGCCCTCTATCAGGGCAGCACCGAAAGCCGCGACAAACCTATTTTGCATTTGCAATGGGAGTTACCTATTAAGGAAGAACATCTCCAGGAGCCGGACCTGTCGGCTGTCACCCTGGAAATCAGTGGCTACCGGGTTGAGGACCATAAGCCGGTGGCCGGGTTTGCCGAACTAAAGGACGATGGTTCGACCGCCTGTGGCTGCTGGATTTACAGCGGCATGATTGCCCCGGATGGGTCCAACCGGGCTGCTAACCGGGAGGCTGACCCCCTTGGCGTGAACTATGGCGACCCCAAATTCTCCAACCATAGCAAATGGGGCTTTGCCTGGCCTGCCAACCGGCGTATTCTATATAACCGGGCCAGCGCCGACCCGGATGGCAAACCCTGGAGCGAACGCAAAAAGCTGGTCTGGTGGCAGGAAGACGAAGAAGGCGGTCAACCCAGCGGTGGGAATCAATCCGCCGGAGAGCAGGTCGGAGATGCTACGAATCCCCATCATAAAGGCAAATGGGTCGGTAATGATGTGCCGGATTTCCCGGTAAATAAATCACCTTTCACCCAGGACGACCCTCATGGGGTTGGTATGGCGGCTCACAGCGGTAGTGCGCCCTTTATTATGATGGCGGACGGAATGGGCCAGCTTTTCGTACCGAACGGCCTGGCCGATGGGCCACTTCCAAGCCATTACGAAGCGCTTGAATCCCCCACGCACAATCCGGTTTATAAGCAGCAAAACAACCCGGTGGAAATTGTGAAAAACCGCAAGGGCAACAACATCAATCCGCCGTTCGACCCGGCTTACCCCTATGTGGTCACCACTTACCGCCTGACCGAGCATCACACTTCGGGCGCTATGAGTCGCTGGGTTCCCTGGCTGGCCGAATTGCAGCCAGAGCAGTTCGCCGAAATAAGCCCGGACCTGGCCTCTGAGGTTGACCTGGAAAATGGCGACTGGGCCACCATGACTACCAACCGAGGTGAGGTAGAATTGCGGGTGCTGGTGACAACGCGCATGACCCCTTTACTGATAGACGGTAAAAAGCTGCATCAGATTGGCCTGCCCTATCACTTTGGTTTTAAAGGTATCGTAACCGGCGATACGCCTAACAACCTGATACTAATGAGTGAGGAGCCGAACGTGCGAATCCACGAGGCCAAATCCTTTACCGCCGGGTTACGCAAAGGTCGCCGGACTGTGCCGCCACCACCAACCAATCCCATTTCAAGCGATAATATGGTGGTAGACCGGGGTGGTGAGGCTGGACAACTAAATCGTGAAGTTAAGCTGGGCGTGGTGGATGTTACCAGACACGAAAATACATCCCACGATGGCGGTACGACTAAATCGTCCAGGGAAGCCAGCGGCCAGGGGCGGGCCAGAAGCGATTAGAAAGCGGCAAATAAAATGGCGAATGGGTTTTTTACCGATACTACCCTTTGCATCGGCTGTAAAGCCTGCGAAGTAGCCTGCAAGCAGTGGAACCAGCTTCCGGCTGACGGTTATGCCCTGACCGGCATGAGTTACGATAATACCGGGGCGTTAGGCGCGACTACCTGGCGGCACGTGGCATTTATCGAAGTACCAGCAAGCAAAAAGCGCCTGCCGATGGCTTCCGCCGCGCCGCAACCTCAACCGACACCGGCTGTACCCTCAGTTGGCAAGGGCTATCAAAGCAGCGAGGGCTTCCAGACCGAAGCTCCCGGTGCGCTCAAGTTTATAAATATTGATGGCGAAGGGGGAGCCAGTTTGCAGATTGGTTTTCCCGACATCGGCCAGTGGCTTATGATGAGTGACGTATGCAAGCACTGCACCAATGCGGGCTGCTTGCAAGCCTGTCCGACCGGAGCGATTATTCGCAACGAGTTCGGGGCGGTCTATGTCCAGCCGGACATCTGTAACGGTTGCGGCTACTGCGTACCGTCTTGCCCCTTTGGGGTGGTGGCCTTGCAGCACGACGATGGCCGGGCTTTCAAGTGTACCCTTTGCTATGACCGCCAGAAAGACGGCCTGGAACCAGCCTGTGCCAAAGCCTGCCCGACCGATAGCATCATTTTCGGCGACCTGGACGACCTGAAGATGAAAGCCCGCCAGCGCGTGGCCGATTTGCATTCCAGGGGCGAAACGGACGCTTACCTTTATGGCGTGGACGAAGACACCGAAGTTGGCGACCTGAACGCTTTTTTCCTGTTGAAAGCCGAGCCGGAAGCCTACGGCTTGCCGGTAGCGCCCCGTTTGCCCCAGAACCGGGTGGGCCGGGGCTATCTGGCAGGGTTAGCGGTGGCGGCGGCCCTTACGGTTTATTCGGCAATTTCGTTGCGGCGCAATCATCATTAACAAAGGACATTAAACTATGTTTGGGCTAATTTCCCCGCTGTTCGCCGCGCAAACGGACCCGGCCTTTGACCTGAATCCGCCCGGTAGTGAACGGAAAGGCTTTCGCAAACGCCGCAAACGGACCGCCGAAAGCGAGTTCACCAGCTATTACGGACGGCCAGTAGTTAAAAAGCCCCACTGGGTCTGGCCGGTCTGGACTTATTTATGGGCCGGGGGTATCGCTGGCGGAGCTTCGGCCATTGCCACGCTGGCCCACTTCTGGGGTGATAAAGAAGGCGACCGTTCGATTGTCCGGGCCGGGCGCTACATCAGTATGGCCGGGATGCTTGCTTCCCCGGTCCTGTTGATTATTGACCTGCAAAGACCGGCCCGGTTTCTTCACATGCTGCGCGTCCTCAAATTGCGCTCGCCCCTGAGTACCGGAACCTGGATTTTGACCAGCCTGGGGCTTCTGACCGGACTGAACACGGCTCGCCAGACAATCGAGGACGGTTTTATACCCAGGGATTCGTTCCTCGGCAAGCTGGCCTTGCTTTCCTCGAACGATGCCACCCAGTTTTTACAGGGGCTGGACGGCCTGGCCCTGGGAACCTATACCGGGGTGCTGCTATCAGCCACGGCTGTACCGCTCTGGGCTAATGCCGATGAAGCTATCGCCCCGCTTTTCCTTGCCTCGGCCTTCTCGACCGGAGCGGCGGCGATTACACTGAGCCTGGCCCTGGCTGGCGTTTCAGGCCAGGAGATGCACCGGTTGGAACCTATCGAGCGAGGGGCCATTCTCACTGAACTGGCTTGCCTGGGCTATGCCTATTCCAAACTCACCCCGGAAGTCCGCAAGTACGTGACAGACGGACCCCACACGGCCAGTTTTATGGGCGTGGTCGGGCTGGGCATGGTCGGGCCTCTCCTACTACAACGTTTAAGTCCTAAAAATGGCATAGCCGCCCGCCTGTCTACTATCCTGACTTCTTTGATGGTGCTAACGGGCGGTTTTCTGTTGCGCTATGCCACTATCGAAGCCGGTAAAGACTCCTCGGATGACCCGGATGCCTACCACTCTATCACCCGTGGGCCGGGCCGGGCCAGTCCCCAGGAGCAAGCCCAGAGTTATAGCCACGGGCAGGAAAAGCCCTATGGCGTAGGCCGGTCTACCCCCGAACTGCGCTCCAATCCCCTTCAAGTGGCTGCCGATCCAACCGAATAACCTGTGAAACCCTCGTTCTGCGAGGGTTTTTATCTAATTCTAACGTCGGCCTTGTTGGTAAGCCTGGTTATTAACCTTATTTGGTTTGGCTCGCTCTGACGAACTGGCCTCACAAAAGCCGGAAGTAGCCAACCAGGCTATGGC
>JAYSYV010000975.1:0-1235 GCA_043727245.1 Chloroflexota bacterium
CAATTCAGCCAGTGTCAGTGACAAAGGCTGGTCTACCAATCCGTCTACAGTCAAATGGTAACTGGCCGGGTTTACCGCCGGTATATTACCGTGACTGCGAATAAAGAATTGTTCGGATGGCGTGATGAAATCTTGCCCTAACGTAGCAATAGGTGTCCCGGCGTTGAGCGGTTCTTGTGATTTAACGGTCAGGGCAGTAGTTATACTCATTAGGTTGGCAGTAAGAGCCCTTGCTGCTCCAGGTACACAATTATACGGTAAGCATTTTCTTCAGGAGTCACGTTTACCGTCTCCAGGCGCAATTCCGGCTGAGATGGCGCTTCGTAAGGGTCGTCAATCCCCGTAAAGCCGGTAATTTCACCGCGCCGAGCCCTGGCGTACATCCCTTTAATATCGCGCTGCTCGCATACTTCCAGCGGCGTATCCACAAAAACCTCAATAAAGTTTTCGCCTACCAGTTTGCGGGCTTCGTTACGAGCCGCCTGGTAGGGACTAATCGCCGCGCAAATAACTGCGCCACCATGCCTGGTAATCTCGCCAGCCACAAAACCAATCCGCGAAATATTAGCATCTCGGTCTTCCCGGCTGAAACCCAGCCCTTTGGAAAGGTGGGTCCGTACTACGTCACCGTCCAGCACGGTTGCCTGGCGGCCTCGTTCCAGCAGCAAGACCGTCAAAATCTCGGAAATAGTGGTCTTACCGGCCCCGCTAAGGCCCGTGAACCAGACGCAAAAACCTTGCTTGTGCCGGGGCGGATAAATTTCCGAAAGAATATCCGACGTTTCCGGCCTGGTAAACCATTCCGGCAACTGTTTACCCTTAGCCAGATATTGTTCACGCACCTGTGTGCCGGAGATAGTAAGTACCCTGGCTCCTACCGGTATATTGTCTTCCTCGGCATATTCGTTGCGGTCGGAAATATAGACCAGTTCCTTGAAGGGAACCATTGTCACGCCAATTTCCGGGGAATATTTTTCAACCAGCTCCTGAGCATCATAAGGGCCATAGAAAGACTTGCCGGTGCTATCCTTGCCCGGTCCGGCATGGTCGCGCCCGACAATAAAGTGGGTTACGCCATAGTTGCGCCGGATGATAGCGTGCCAGAGAGCTTCGCGTGGCCCGCCCATCCGCATCGCCAGCGGTAACAGGCTGAGTAAAGTGCTGTCTGAAGGGTAGTATTTCTTGACCAGGGTACTGTAAATGCGTACCCGGCTGTAGTAATCTACATCGCCCGG
>JAYSYV010000976.1:0-4106 GCA_043727245.1 Chloroflexota bacterium
TACTCTATAAAAATTTTGAGGGCCAGGTAAACTATACCCGGCCTTTTTGTTAAACTTAATAATTTATCTTAACTTCCGTGACCTGGATATGGTCCTGGGGTAAGCGGATTTGCTCTTGAATTAGCCCCACGTAGAATTTGAGCTTGGCTTCGGGCCGGTCTACTTTTATCAGGCCGGTAATCTCGACTACTTCGCCCGGCTGCAAGTCGTGTCCAAAGCCCCACCGGAAGGGGTAGCGCGAAGGCCCGCCGCCGCTGTTGGACTCGTAATCCACCCCGATACGCCAGAACCCGGCCTGGTCTTTATACTTGCCGCCTTCAATCGAGCTGTAAACCTGGTCGAAAGTGTACATATAGCCGCTGTCCGGCCCCTGAGTCCGCACCGGCACTTTGCCGGTATTGCGTACTCGGACGGTTACGGTTATCAGGTTGCCCTGGATAATTTCGGTCGGGCCAATCGCGGCCTGCTCAATGACCGCCTGGGGTCGTCCGCCGCCTTTAATTTCGAGAGTGCTGGCCCGGCGCGTGATATTGCCCCAGGCATCAGTGGCCTGAACTGTGTAGGTGTAAACCCCATCTACCAGCGGTTCGCCTTTCTGGTCAAGGCCGCCAAAGACAATTTTATTCTCCTGGGCCGGTAAGTTTTTGAGAGTCGTGAGCAGGTTGCTATAATCGTCCGGCCCCGAAATCGAAACCGTTACGGTGGCCGGTTGGGTGGTCCGCCAGCCAATGACCGAAGTATCCTCACGGGCATCAAAATTCGGACTGATGATAGCCGGACTGGCAAAAAGGCTGTCCACCTGGGGTGGATTAGTACCGACGGGGCTGTTCTTGACCACAAACTGACCGCTGGCCTCCTGGGCCACCCCGTTATCCTGGGAAATGGCCTGGACCCGGTAGCGATAATTGCCGTTAGCCAGCAAGCGGGTCTGGGTCAGCGTATTTTCCTGAAGGTCAATTATACCGGGCAGGGCCAGGGTGTAAGCGCCGGGCGACCTGACATCGTTCTGGCGCAAGAGATAGGCTTTGCCATCAGGAGCTTGCAACGTTACCGTAACCCTGGAAGACTGGCCGATATGGTAAGCAATGTTGAGCGGGTTATCCGAGTTAGCGCCCTGGCTCAAATCCAACTGACCGGCATCGGCTGTTACGCCGCTGAGTAGCGGCCCATCCGAATCGGACCCACAGGCTCCAAACAGCAGAGGGAAAGTTAATACAATCAATAACAGCAAGACGCGAGGGAATTTGGGGGAAAGTGGTCGGCGGTTCATTGGGCGCTCCGGGCCTTTTCCAAAGTAGCAGAAACTGGTGCGTCCTGGTGACGGACTAACGGGCTATCGAACCGCTTGCGGAAAATGAACAGGGTTAGTAAGCCCAGGCTTACACCAAACCAGAGCGTACAGAAGCGAATTAGCAGGGTCGCGGCGGAAGCAGTCGCGCTGGTAATGCCCTGGACCGCCACCAGTAAAAGGCCGCCAATACTGCTATCGGCTGCGCCCAGGCCGCCCGGCAGCATCGAAACCGAGCCAATTAAGGTTGAGGCTGCCAGAATAAAAGTACACTGGACCAGCAGTAACAGGCTGGGCGGAAAACCCAGACCCAGCAGCACCAGGAAGAAAGCCAGGCACTCACCCGACCAGCCCAGCAGGCCCAGACCAACCGCTAACAAAGTACTACGCGGCCTGAAAAGCCGGTAACTGCTTTCGTAGAAGCTGTGCAGATGGGAAGCCCGCGAGGTTAGAAAAGGAATTTTGCCCAGCAGGTCTATCAGGCCCAGGGCCAGGCCGCGCCACTGGATAGCCACCAAAAGGCACACCGCCGCCAGCAGGATTGCCAGCAACACCAGCCGCAAGACGGTATTTTCAAAGAAAAAGACCCCCAGCGAGGCTAGAATCAGCATTGCCAGCCCATCGGAAACCCTTTCCGCCACCACAATTGGGGCTGTCACCATCATAGGAGTGCCGTTTAGCTGGTTTAAGAGGTAGCTTTTCAAAAATTCACCGATTTTGCCGGGAGTCATCGCCATAGACATGCCGCCCACGAATACAATCGCGCTATCGCTCCGGCTAATTTTCTCGGCCCCGTTCCCGACCACTTTGAGGTAATAGTGCCATTTCAGAAAACGCAGTAGATAGTTCCCCAGAGTCAAAAGCAGGATGGGGATAACCAGCCACCACTGGAAATTGCTCAATACTTTGAGCATCTGGCTAAAATCGCCCACAATTGCCAGCGCTGCCATAACGGCCAGGCCAAATATGAAAGAAAGTATGATTTTGCCGCGAATTTTAGCTAGAAATTGCACTTTTGTCCTTCTAAATTACTTCTTTGCTCGACTGAAACAAAGTTTAGCAGATGCCAGGGAGACTGGCAAATTGGCCTTACACAGCCTTAAACCTGGAACGTAGAACGTAAAGAAAGCCCTGGTTAAATAACCCTTATTAAAGAGCATTTGTTGCAGAGGAGTCAGGCCGGTTAAGCGTGGTTGAACTCAAAATTGGTAAGAAAAGCCAGAAAAAGGGTAGTACCTTTTGGGCTATTGCGTCTTATGGAAAGTTAGGCTATCATTAATTCCACCTTGACCCAAGTAAGCTAAATTTGTAGCAGGCCGTGTGGTTGGCCCGACGCAGGAGGTCGCTTTTATGTTATTGCCGCTTAAATCCACGAGCAATCGGGGGTGGCGCTTTTTCCCGGCCAGGAAATCCAGCCAGGTCTGGGTCATTCTAATAGTAGCTAGCTTACTCGCCAGCCTGTTACTGGGAGCCTGTGGGGAAACGGCGGCTCCGACCGAGGCTCCGCCTACCGCCACGCCCGTTCCGGGCTACCAGCAAGAAAATAACTCGACATTGCAATTTTCCATGAATGTGCCATTTGGTTGGACTAAGAATATTGTAGCTGCTGATACAGTGGTCTATACCAAACCGGATGACCCGACCATTGGCATCGGGATAGTATCGCGCCAGGTGGGCAAACTCACCCCCGAATCCCAGCGCCTTGCCCAGGAAAGAGCAGACCTGTTAAAACGCCAGTTTCCGGAAATGCAGCAAGACCCTACCGGCGGCGGCAACCTGACGCTGGTGGATACCACGTTGAACGTAGCCAGGCTGAGTTATACCAATAGCAGTAAAGTTGATGTTATCCAATATGCCGTCGAGGCCAACAACGTAAAAGCCGAACGAGCTTATGTCCTGTTTGGTGTTACCACCACCAAAGATGCCGAAACTTACCGGGCCTTGTTTTTTAACTGCTTCAAAAGTTTTATGTCAACTGCCCAGGCCAGGGGCAACCTACCGGCTCAGAGTTCCGATTCGGGGGTATCCGACCCGACCGTCAGCGCGGCCAATGCCGGTGGTTACGTCCGGCCTCTCAGCGGTCGGGACCAGGAGGGCCAGTCCCTCAGAATGGTCGAGTGGGAAACTCCACCCTTAAATGCCAAGCTAAAGCAGCCGCGCATTACCGGGCTATTTCCCTACGATTACATCTGGCACTTGCGGCCCTTCCCGCAGGGCGACAAACCGGCCCTGTATCTTGAATCTAATAAAGTAGATAAAACTACCGCCGAAGCCACCATGCTCTTTGGAGTTTACAAAGATGCCTTCCCGGCCAACAGCCCGACTACCGATGACTGGCGTAAATTCTATACGCCGATTCTGGAACTGTTGAAAAGCCAAAATCTTAAATCCTATGGCCCAAACGTGACCATCGGGGAAGTTCTCAATAACGGTGCGCTATACCGCGCCCCCTTTACCACCCGAAACGAAACCGGGGATGTAAGCTCCAGGGGCGTTATTCTCTTTAGCAAGAGCGGCACGCATGGCGTGGTTTCGCTTTTGAGTTTGAGCCAGTTCGCCTCGGTCAAACAAAGCTTGCTGGATAACCTGGACGCAGATTTCCAGGTAATGATAAACAGTTTCCAGGTGAAATTCTAAACTCACCAAATTGTCCGTAACCAACCGCCTACCAGGGCATTATAATTGTTGAAGAGAAGCGCCTTTCCGTTGTCGCCAGCGGAAGGGTGGCGCACATTTTGCTCAAGTGTCTTAACAATTAACCCTGGCAGGTGGTTTTTTATAGAAGAAAATTCGCTAATCGGGCCTGATTTGCTCAAAA
>JAYSYV010000977.1:0-1234 GCA_043727245.1 Chloroflexota bacterium
CCGTAAGCCAGGCTAACCATCATAAATAGGCCGTTAGGGACAAGGGCTACGATCACGGCAGCCTGCTGGACTGTATCTTTTAGAGTCAAGTGATTTACCAGGGTCGTGATTAGTAACATAATTCCAAAATAACCGGCTATCAGGAACAACCCCCGTACTACCTGGTTCAATTGGGTTTGGAGTGGTGTCAGAATCCGGCGGTAAGCCCTGGCTTTAGAGGTAAGAGTATTGGCAAAACTAGCTGCCCCTACTTTTTGAGCCTCGTAGAAAGCTATGCCACTCAGGCAGTAACTTCCCGATAAAACTTTTTCACCCGTCTTTTTAACCTGCGGATCGGCTTCACCGGAAATAAGTGATTCGTCTGCCTCGATTGCATCCTGGCTTACTATTTCACCATCTACCACGAACTGGTCGCCCGGCCTCACCACCAGAATATCGCCCACTACTACCTGGGTTGGGTTAATATCCTGCTCTTTACCTTCTCGCACCACCCTGGCTTTCGGACGGGAAAGTACAATGATTTGATCGAGTTTCCGTTTGGCCCGGATTTCCTGGAATAATCCTATTGCGCTGTTAAAGAAAACTACCCCTACCGAAATTATGGCGTCTGTATACAACCCTAAAATCACCATTACCAGACCCACCACACCCGGTGCAAAGTTTAAGAAGGTAAAAATATTATCCTTCAGGATTTGAGTATAGGTGCGGCTGGTCTGCAGTTTGAAGGTATTTACAAGTCCTTTTGCTGTCCTTTCAGCTACTTGATCAAGGGATAGACCCTGCAAGGGCAGGACCAGAGCTGGGTTTGGCAGCGCAGGGGAGGTGGTTGTGGCTGGCAAAACTCCGGTTGGGTGGGGGTCAGGTTCGAGATATTCTCCCGGTTTAGTATTTTTTTGTATCAAGGAAGTATTAGCTTTCTTTTAGTTTACGTATTTAAAATTTCGGTTCGGAGATGACTTGTAGTTTGATTAATGTCCAAAAAGTGTTACTTTGCCACCTTTTGGTAGTTTACTAATTCCAGGATTTGGTCAAACTCTTCAGGGTGGTTTTATTTTATTTTTACAGCCTTTTGCCACTTGAGCATTCGGATGTCTGTCATCAGAGATAAAGGTTAGCCTTTCCCAGGGGTATAAATAAAGGTATCCTCTCAAAAAGTCGCGGTTGAACATTTGTACTACTAAGTGAGATGATTAAGTTGTCTATACAAACCAGCTATATCAGATTTTTTGCCTAA
>JAYSYV010000978.1:0-1233 GCA_043727245.1 Chloroflexota bacterium
GGTTTCGACTATGGCAGCCTGGCTTATCATAGTTCCTCATTGTCTGAGATTTAATATTGTATGCGGTAGAGCACCGGTTTCGTGCAAGATGTGGTAAAAATAGCATACCGCTTTATTAAGGTCAAGCTCAAGATAGGCTCGAACTGATCAATCAAGCTTAAAAGAATTTTTGAGCTAGATTTGAGGGCATAATTATTTATTTTAAGCATGGTTTGACAATAAATACAGTGCAAATTATACTTATGTAAAGATTTGGGAATATAAATGCTTGCAGAAGGGGTACTTCAAAACCAAATGCAACTTTTAAACCGCACTAACCGTTATCTTTCATAATTGGAATTGCAAAGAAGCAGTTGAGCCTGGCATAGTAAAATACCTGCCGAAGTGCATCATCATTTAGAAGAAGGAGAAGTTCAATCGCCAGAGTAAGCCCTGTCCAACCTGCTAAATTGGGCAGCTTTGATACCAGCCGTACTTCCATCCGGCATCAGCTTAGTGACCTTGTTAAATATCGCGAACTGATTAAGCTGCTAACCATTAAAGATGTAAAACTGCGTTATAAAGGCTCTGTCCTGGGGTTCTTGTGGTCCCTGATCAACCCCCTGCTGATGATGGTAGTTTTCTATGTAGTCTTTGTTGTTTTACTACCCCAACCGGTCACTGCCGGTTGTAAACAGACTCCTCTACCGGGAGCCAGTGCCGCCGACATCCAGGCCGCCCAACAATGTAAAATCGCTAATAATTATGCCCCTTTTATCCTGATCGGTATCCTGGCCTGGAACTTTACCGGTGGTTCGATTATGGCCGGCATGAATGCGCTCCTGGGTAACGCTTCTATTGCCAAAAAGGTTTATTTTCCGCGAGAGGTATTGCCTATTTCAGCCGTCCTGGCCCAGTTCGTCAACTATCTGTTGGCGCTCCTTCCGCTGGCGGTGGTTCTTCTGGCGAGTGGGCTGGTGCCGAACCGCTATATCTTTATCCTGCCGGTTATCTTTATTTCACACATTCTGTTTTTGACCGGCCTGGCTTTGATACTGTCTATAACGGCCCTCTACTTTCGCGACCTGATAGTTATAATGGAAGTAATATTACAGGCATGGTTCTTCCTATCGCCGGTAATCTACAGCATGGACCAAATTTATAAGGATGGGGCGGCTGTGATGTACTGGCTTAATCCTATAGCTTCCTATATTCAGACTTACCGGACCCTGCTTTTCTTTAATTACGACCCTG
>JAYSYV010000979.1:0-1233 GCA_043727245.1 Chloroflexota bacterium
AGTGGATTAGTTTGTCAAGACATAGAGCTAAGGTAATTTAAGGTGCATTTCTCCTTTCTATCGAACTAATGTTTTAATCGAATTATTTTTATTTACTGGTTCTGGACTGGTGCACCGCCAGCCGTCAAACCGAAATAAATTTGAGCAGGCATCTGATACGAAAGTGATTGATGCGGCCGTGTGTTATTGTAGAAATCCAGGTATTGGTTCAATCCCCAACGCGCTTCTTCCTCGCTAGCGTAGTCGGCCAAAAATACGTTTTCGTATTTTATCGTTCGCCAAAGCCGTTCAGTAAATATATTATCAAGGGCTCTGCCACGACCATCCATGCTAACTTTACTCCCGGCTGCTAGTACCAAATCAGTGTACTGAGGGCTGGTAAAATGACTCCCCTGGTCACTGTTAAAAATAACTGGTTGCGCTATCTTCAAGGCTCTCGTCACCGCCGCTGTCACAAAAGGCTGCTCAAGAGTTGGCGATAATTCCCAGCTAATGACATACCGGCTGTACCAATCCAGTACCGCCACCAGATACAGCCAGTTCTTTTTCAAACGAATATAGGTGATGTCAAGGCCCCAAATGTGATTTGGATAACTCGCTTCCACTCCCCTTAATAGGTACGGGAAGATTTTATGGGCCAGGTTGCGCTTGGATAAATTTGGCCCAGGATAGATCGCTTCCAGTCCCATCTCACGCATATAGACCTGGACCGTTCGGCGGTTAACACCAAACCCATCCCGTGCTAGTTGAACCGTGATGCGTCGCGAACCGTAGAAAGGCCACTGTGTATAAATTGCATCAATACGGTGTTTGAGTTCAACTTCCCGTTCGCTGGGACCGACTGGTTTGTAGTACAGGCTGGCTCGCGATATTCCCAATAGTTCAGCCTGCGTCGAAAGAGCTAATTCATTTTCTTCGCGACTGATTAGCTTCAACCGGTTCGGTCGGCAGACCGAGACTTGCATATTTTTTTTTGAGCCAGTTTACCTGGATGGTTAACCGACCAATTTCAGCGTAAAGTTTTTCTTTTTCCCGTTCGTGTTCGGCTTCCAGCAAGGCCAACCGTTTTTGAAACCGGTCTTCATCTTCGAACTGAGCGGGCATGGCTGTAAGAGCGGCATCTTTCCACCGGCGTAACTGGTTCGGGTGAACTCCATTTTTCGAGGCGACCTGGGTCAGGGTCTGCTCTTCTTTAAGCAATTCCTGGACAATCTGCGCTTTAAAAGCCGGGGT
>JAYSYV010000980.1:0-1232 GCA_043727245.1 Chloroflexota bacterium
AGTGGATTAGTTTGTCAAGACATAGAGCTAAGGTAATTTAAGGTGCATTTCTCCTTTCTATCGAACTAATGTTTTAATCGAATTATTTTTATTTACTGGCTTGGACTGATGCACCGCCAGCCGTCAAACCGAAATAAATTTGAGCAGGCATCTGATATGAAAGTGATTGATGCGGCCGTGTGTTATTGTAGAAATCTAGGTATTGGGTTAGCCCCAGCCGTGCTGCTTCCTCGCTAGCGTAGTCGGCCAAAAATACGTTTTCGTATTTTATCGTTCGCCAAAGCCGTTCAGTAAATATATTATCAAGGGCTCTACCACGACCATCCATGCTAACTTTACTCCCGGCTGCTAGTACCAAATCAGTGTATTGAGGGCTGGTAAAATGACTCCCCTGGTCACTATTAAAAATAACTGGCTGCGCTATCTTCAAAGCCCGCGTCACCGCCGCTGTCACAAAGGGCTGCTCAAGGCTTGGCGATAATTCCCAACTAATCACATACCGGCTGTACCAATCCAGTACCGCCACCAGATATAACCAGCTCTTTTTTAAACGAATATAGGTGATGTCAAGGCCCCAAATGTGATTTGGATAACTCGCTTCCACTCCCCGCAATAGGTACGGGAAGATCTTATGGGCCAGGTTGCGCTTGGATAAGTTCGGTCCAGGATAGATCGCTTCCAGCCCCATTTCGCGCATGTAAACCTGAACCGTCCGGCGGTTAACACTAAACCCATCCCGTGCCAGTTGAACCGTGATACGTCTCGAACCATAGAAAGGCCACTGGGTGTAAATTGCATCAATACGGTGTTTGAGTTCAACTTCCCATTCGCTGGGACCGACCGGTTTGTAGTACAGACTGGCCCGCGATATTCCCAATAGTTTGGCTTGGGTCGAAAAAGCCAATTCATTTTCTTCGCGACTGATTAGCTTCAACCGGCTCGGTCGACAGACCGAGACTTGCATATTTTTTTTTGAGCCAGTTGACCTGGGTGGTCAGCCGACCAATTTCAGCGTAAAGTTTTTCTTTTTCCCGTTCGTGTTCGGCTTCTAGAAAAGCCAACCGTTTTTGAAACCGGTCTTCATCTTCGAACTGAGCGGGCATGGCTGTAAGCGCAGCATCTTTCCACCGGCGCAACTGGTTCGGGTGAACTCCATTTTTCGAGGCGACCTGGGTCAGGGTCTGCTCTTCTTTAAGCAATTCCTGGACAATCTGCGCTTTAAAAGCCGGGGT
>JAYSYV010000981.1:0-1230 GCA_043727245.1 Chloroflexota bacterium
CACCGCAATAAGGCCGAATTGGTTGACCACCTTCCGGCTGTGCTGGTGAGAAAAGTTAGTTCTACGCCACAGGGTACGCTCATGAACCCTGGCTACAATATTACGTTTAGCCTTGCGCTCCGGCGTACCCTTTTCAGCCTTAGAAAGTTTCTTTTGGGCCTTAGCCAGAGCCTTTTCTTCTTGTCTAAAGAAACGGGGATTTTCAATCTCCTGACCGTCCGAAAGGGTAGCAAAGGTTTTAAGGCCAACGTCAATACCAACCTGGGTTGGGGTAGTGGGCAAAACCTGTGGTTCAACCCCTTCGCAGCTAAAGCAGACATACCATTTGCCTGTGCTAGAACGGGTGAGAGTAGCAGTCTTGGGCTTACCCTTAATTGGGCGGTGAAGTTTAACTTTGACGTGACCAATCTTGCTAACTACCAGGATGTCACCTTCCAGTTTAATACCGGAAGGGGCTTGTGGGAAAGTTATCGAGTCATAGCGCCTATAACCCTTAAAGCGGGGGTAACCGGGTTTCTCGCCGGATTTAAGCCTACGGAAGAAAGCTTTCATAGCAAGTTCAAGTCGAACCGCCACGTTCTGCAAGACCTGGGAATGAACGTTATTGAGATTTGGCCTTACAAGTTTAAGAGCCGGAAGCTCGGCTTGCTGGTCATACATGCCAGGGGCTTTGCCAGACTCTTCAAAGCTGGTCTTACGCTCGTTAAGCCAATGATTATACAGCCAACGGCAATCTTCAAGCTGCTGGTCAAGCAAGGTGGTTTGCCTTTTGGTAGGCCATATTCGGTATTTGAAGGCCTTTCTCATAAGAACATTATATCAAGATTTACACAATAGTGCAGGGTTTGTGTAAACGTATGTTGGTACAGCTTTGCCTTTCAAAAAAAGGAGTGCCTTTTATCTCCACAGCTAAAGCCGGGGGCATTACGGCACTTTAGGTAAGAAGGTCAGGAAGGCTATTGAGGACATTGGCGGCACTATGCCAGAGGCATTATCTACCCCCACCGAAAGCATCCAACAATTGGAACAACAACAAAAGAAGAAAATGAAGCAGGGTTCACAAATATCTATGGTTGAGGGCGAATAGCCGTCATGAAATGTTGTGTTAAATTTATTTATCAGCAACCCGGCCAGCTAGCAGCCTGTCGGAGTAATCAAAATGACTACCACTTATAGACAAAGCGTGTCAATTTAGAACTACAGGTAGTACCATTCCGGCTAAAATAAGGC
>JAYSYV010000982.1:0-1230 GCA_043727245.1 Chloroflexota bacterium
TGAGCAACCGCTCGGATACAACGAATTTCACATCCTGCCGGACAATTAGTACTTCCTCAAAACGGGCCCGAACCCGGTCAAGTTCGTTGTGGGCAAAGCCAAAGTAGTCGCTGCCAATTATCTTTTCCTGGACCCCGGCAATAAACCGGAAGCGTAAGTATTTACACACTTCACCCATTTCCCGCAGAAAACTCAGGTCCACAATCAATTCCTGGTCACGGCGCATCCTCAGATATTCCAAAAATTCATCCACCACGAACAAGATGCCCTGGTCAGGATAAACTTGCTGGAAAGCGGCCATCATATCTTCAAAAGCGCCCTTATGATTGGGGATACGGTCTCTGGCCGGAAAACGGTAATCAACGTTCCAACTTGACAGGCTGGTTTCAAGTTGAGAACAAATAAAATCGCGCAGGTCCATTCCAGTTGAACCAACTTCGGTCCGCACTACCTTGAACTTACCAGCGATACTCCCAGCTGCGGCCGCTACAGTAGGATTAGTCAGTTCTTTAACCAGGTTACCGTTTTCGGCAATTGAAGTAATCACCGACATCAGGTGTGATTTACCGGTGCCATAATTCCCTACGATAAAAAGTCCCTTATTATCGGCCGGCTTTTCAAACTGAAGCTGGTGAAAAACGATACTTATAAGCCGCTCGGCCATTTCGTCCGAAATAACATAGCTGGCGACAAGTTGACGGGCTTCGTCAGCTTTATTGGCATCACGCAACTGCACAACGCTCTCAATCGGGTCGAACTGGATCAAATCCTGGTATTTCATCTACTTAATTAACCTTAGGGTATAAATTTGAAAAGTTAGCCTTAAAGCTTTTCAGGCTGCACAATTAAATGGTCCGCAATATTGTAGCGCCGGTACTCCGGGTGGTCCGGTTCCGCATAGGTCAGGTTGTTGCCCTGAAGAAGTCCTTCCCAGGCGACAATCAGGCTGACATTCCTCGAAAGCGCTTCAAGAAGGCGAAGTGGGTCATTTCTAAAGGCCGGATCAAAGAGAATTCCCAGATGATCGAGCCAGATAGTTGTAGCTTTGGTTTCGGCAATTAGCTCTCGCATTATATCCAACAATTCTCCTGAACTACCGCTGCCAGCTGCGTCTAACAGCCGACGGCTAACTGCCAGATTTAGATTTAGATAGGCAAACCGGCGATCACTTCCAGCCAGAGCTTGAAAACTCCCATTTATAATAGGACCGGGCGGGAAAACCACTAGAAC
>JAYSYV010000983.1:0-12284 GCA_043727245.1 Chloroflexota bacterium
AGACCGAAGTCTATAATCCGGCCCACCAGGGTCGAGTCTATGTTACCGCCGCTAATTACTACGGCCACTTTTTCGGAGGGGCCGAGCGGCACTTTTTTATGCAGCATGGCCGCCAGAGCCACCGTTCCCGCCCCTTCGCCAATCGTGCGGGTCCGTTCCAGTAGCGCCACAATCGCCTCGCTTATCTGGTTGTCGTCCACCGTCACCACGTCATCCACGTACTGCCGGATAATCGCCGAGTTGGCCGAACCGGGCAACTTTACTCTTATACCGTCGGCGATGGTCGTGGCGTTGGGCTGAATGGCAGTGTAGTTCCCACTCTGAATGTAGCCCAGGTAAGGCGAAACCGCCTCGGTTTGGACCCCTATGACCCGGATGTTAGGATTTTGAAGCTTTAAGGCCATAGCTGTTCCGCCCAGCAGACCGCCACCGCCCAGCGGAATGACCGCCGTAGTAATATCGGGCAAATCTTCCAGAAGTTCCAGGCCGAGCGTGGCCTGCCCGGTAATAATATCCCAATCATCGTAAGGATGGAGAAAAATTAAACCCATTTCAGCGGCTTGCTGCCGGGCGTAAACGGCCGCTTCTTCCAGGCTGGTTCCGTACTGAATGACTTCCGCGCCCATCTCCCGGCAAGCCTTCATTTTAGTCAGCGAAGCCCCCAGCGGCATCACCACCACCGCCGCCATCCGGTTATATGCGGCGGCGTAAGCCACTCCCTGGGCGTGATTACCGGCTGAAGCAGCAATGACCCCTTTGGGTCGTTCCAACCCGGCTTTCTCAGCCGCTTCCAGCAGACGGGCAATCTTGTTGCTGGCTCCCCGGATTTTGAAAGAGCCGGTTTGCTGCAAGTTTTCAAGCTTGAGATAAATCTCGGCCCCGCACTCCTGGCTAAAAAATGGATTGTAAACCAGCGAGGTCCGCTGGATAACGCCATGAATACGCCGGTTGGCGGCCTGAATAGCTGCCAGGCTTATCGGTAACTGGTCATTAATATTTTTCTCAACCTGGGTCGTCATAACTAAACCCACTCCTTTGTAGATTGATCGTGGAATGTTAACCGTAAAAAATACCACAAAATAAAATATATTTCCCGTTAATGACTGCTGCTTGACCCGGATACGTTTTACGATTTTCTCGTCTAGCTTAACAGTTTTATCAACTCGAAGCCAACCAAATCTACCGGTTTAGGCCGACTGACCACTTCTTCCAGCGGAGTACCCACAATGCTGTTGCCCATAAGGCCCATCATTATGCCGGACTTGCCTTCTAACAGGGTTTGGACAGCAGCATAACCGAGCTTAGTCGCTAAAATGCGGTCGAAGGCCGAGGGGGAACCGCCCCGCTGAACATGGCCCAGAATAATGATGCGGGCTTCGTAGGAAGTGTGCTGGCACAGATAATCGTAAATCTCGGAAGTCTTGAGGGAGGCTCCTTCGGACACCACTATGATAAAATGGCTTTTCCCACGCTCAAAAGCCGCCGCCATTTTCTGTCGCACATCGTTCATATCGGTCGGTATCTCCGGAATGACCGCCACTTCTGCCCCGCCGGATAAAGCGCTCATCAACGCCAGGTAGCCGCTGTTACGGCCCATTACTTCCAGGATAAAGGTCCGATGATGCGATGAGGCCGTGTCTTTAATGTTATCAATCGCGTGCAAAATAGTGTTCAGGCAGGTATCCACCCCGATAGCCACATCGGTCCCATACAGGTCGTTATCAATCGAGCCGGGCAAACCGACCACCGGCATACCCAGTCGTTCCAGTTCCAGGCCACCGGTTAGCGAACCGTTGCCGCCAATAATAACCAGGGCATCAATGCCCTCGGCTCGGAGATTTTCCAGGGCTTCCGCCCGCCCAGCCGGACTTAAAAAGTGGGCGCAGCGGGCCGTATATAGAAAAGTCCCGCCTCGCTGCATGATTCCCCCGACATCGCGAGGGCCAAGCTCGATAAATTTTTTATCGAAAATACCCTGATAACCCTGTTCAATCCCGATTACTTCAAGTCCGTTCTGGATAGCGGTCCTGGTTACAGCCCGTAAAGCGGTGTTCATTCCGGGGGAATCTCCCCCGCTCGTCAAAATCCCGATTTTTTTAAGGTCCACGATTTTCTCCCCTATCTATTTCCTAGCCTGATTTTAGCACATTTCAGGAAGAAGATTAAACGCTGCTGACCTTAAACATCTGAAAATTTAACAAAAAAACGGTTAAAATTTGGTCGAAGTAGAAAATACTTGTATTTCTAGTCTAGTTGTATCATCATAAATACGTATACAACTCCTGTGCGTATTATAGTAAAGGTGCAAAGAATATGACAATAGAAACTAATTATACCCAGGCAAGAGAAAATTTCGCCAGTTTATTTGACCGGGTGGTTGATGACGCTGAAGTAGTTGTGGTCCGTCGTCGAGGAAAAGGTCAAGGCCGAAGCCGGGATGTTGCTATTATCGCCGCTAACGAACTAGAGGACTTAATAGAAACCGTCTATTTATTACGCTCACCCAAAAATGCCGAACGCTTACTAAACGCCCTGGCTAGAGCGCAAGCTCAAACTACGCAACCTTCCTTAATTGAAGATTTGCGCCGAGAAATGGGAATAGTTTAACCTCTAAACTGTTTTTCTGTAAAGTTAATTTAGTGTTTGGTATAGGGAGGGAGAGTAGTATTCAGGCCGGATTTGAGTTCGGTCAAATTCGGTTGGAGGGGTAGGGTTACGACCGTACATGTGCCAGGCGCTTCCGAAGTAGGATTGACCGGTCCAATCTTGACCTGACCGCCCAGCATAGCCGCTCGTTCTTCAATATCAAAAAGGCCCAGGTGTCCGCCGTGGTAGGCTTTGGCCCTGGCCGCTGCCCGGTCAAAACCCCGCCCATCGTCACGCACCGTCAGACGTACCCCTGGCCCGGCGTTGAAAGCGTCCACTTCAAAGCGTTCTAACTTTATATCAACTACCGAAGCGTTGGCGTGCTTGAGGATGTTGGTAAGACATTCCTGAGAAATGCGGAAAAGACAGGTTTCTAACTCTGGGGCCAGCCGCTCGTGTTCCTCAAAACCACTCAATGAGAAATTAACAACCAGATTGCCGCGTTCGCGAGTTGTCCGACTGAGCCAGCGCACCGCCGGAATCAAACCTAAATCATCCAGCATCGTCGGGCGCAAATCCAGAGCCAACTTGCGTAACTCTTCCAGAGTAGCCGCCGCCAATTCTTTCAACCCTAGCAAGTTTTGCTGGAGAGCCGTATTCTCGGCGGGGGCAGACTGGCGGGCCGCTTCCAGGCCCATAACCATAGCCGTCAAGGACTGGCTGGCCTCATCGTGCAACTCGCGGGCAATGCGCTTGCGCTCGTTCTCCTGGGCGTTAATGACCCTGGCCGTCATCATTTGAAGCTGGCGCTGGTCCTCCTGAATAACGTGAGCATTTTCTTCCAGGCGGTTGAGCATGTGGTTCAGGGCAGTAGTAAACTGGCGCACATCCGGGTCGGTAATTTTATTGAGTGCCACCCTCGCCCTGGAATTGCCGGTATGGACTTTTGAAATCACCTTTTGCAGTTCTTCAAAAGGCCGGAAGGCAATCTTAAGAATGACAAAGTTCACCGCACCACTAAAAAGCACCGCCGTAGCAATAATAACGCTGAAACTGACAATATTAAACTTCCCGGCCTCCGCAATCTGGGCGGTTAGCCAGGAGCCGACTATTGCCCCACCCAGGATAACTACCAGGTGGAAAGTGTAGATTTTCTTGAGTAGCGAAAGCCTGGCCCAGAAAGAAATTCCCCTGGACTTTAACCTGGTTTTAAGTTTGCCATTAACGGTGTCGCGTGTCGCCATTTTTCGTACCAAAGCGAACAGTATAAAAACTCGGAAACTTCTCAAAATTGAAAAGTTTAGCTTAAAGCAAGTATGTTACACAATTATACTCTAAAGAGTACGCTTTGCATGTATTTTGCCCACCGAATCGGACTCTATCACGCTTTCTTTACCAGACGTTAATCACGTCTGGGGGCAACTGAAAGGCCGGACCATTTTCATCGTCGGGCAATTGGTCAGGCATCGCCGCCACTATCGTCTTTAGGCGAGCTGCCGCCAGGGCTGCTTCAAGCGAAGACTGCCGGGAAAGCCACTCGATATGCAGCAAAGTTGGGTAGGCAATATTGAAGTCTTTGGCGGTGTATCTTGCCTGGGCCGTTTTGGGAGTCAGCCACAAACCATCGGTAGTTTCAAAATGATCACTTTCGGCCACCTGGTTAAGCGGAGCCTGGGCCAGGAAAAACCGGGTATCAAAGCGGTAAGGCTCTGTAAGAGGCGTAATCCAGTGAGAAAAATAGACCAGACTGTTAAAGTCCAGGAGTAATTTTTCCTGTGCCAGCATCCCGATAAAATCTAATTGGCCTTCTTGCATAGCTAACCGCAAAGCCGCGAAACGGTCGGCCTGATTTTGGTCGGCTTGCAAGTCCAGCGGTTGGCCGCTTGCTTCCTCGATAGCCAGTAAAACCCCCGCTTCCTCGAAAAGTTCACGGAAAGCCGCGATGTATAAACCGGCTTGCTGGGGCCGGGTAAGCTTTAATTCAGCCGCCCAGGCTCCCTGCCCGGCTACATCCCGGAATACCGGCAAGCTACTCTCAAGTTCAAAGCCATACAGCCGGGCCAGAGCTTGCGGAGCAGCATCGGCTTCTTCCAGGCGACCGCCCGGAAAGACGTACCGGTCCGGCATAAAACGGCTTTTGGCGTGCCGCCGGACCATAAACAATTCAAAATCACTGTTAGAAATATCTTCAGTGACGGGCCTGACCACCATCACAGTTGAACTGGGTTTGGGGACAGGCGGCGCTTTTTGGTCTTCCATTTTTAATAGTCCTGTTGAGTAAATTCCCAGCCAGCTAGATTTATAAAGTGTAAATTAATCTAATCCAGCCGGAAACAAAAGTCAAGAAAATATGATAATATAAATTAACCCCAAAAAATCTTGAATATGTGTTGGAGCGTACATGAAACAGCTAGACCTGCAAAAATTTCAACAGGCCCAAACTTTTTTCCAGCAAGAGCGTAAAGCCGAGGCCCACGTCATCCTGCTGGAGTTATCAAAAATTTACCCGACTGAAAGCACCATCTGGCTGTGGCTGGCTTATACTTCCGACGACCTGATTTTTGCCAGGTCATACCTCTTACGGGTTAAACTGCTTGACCCCAAAAGCGTTTCCCTGCCGGGTGCGGGAAAATGGCTGGATGCCGAAGAAGCTAAACGCCATTTAGCCGAAGGTACGGCCCGAAAACCTACCATCCCGCTTCAAGAAGTTCTCAAAGGAATCCAACCCAGGCCAGCCCAACTACTGGTTGAAGAAGTAAACCGGCCAATTGGGGTTGAAAAGGCCCAGGAAATCAAACCGCAGGCGCTCACGGTTGAAAAGATGCAAACCCAGCCGGTTATGGCTATCCCTCTCGAAACCAGGCCACCCGCCACGCCCGAAAAGGCCGGAATCAAACCGGGCAAATCAGTTGCAACGGCGAAGGTCAAACCGGCTAAAGTTCGCCGCAAAAACCGGGGCAAGCTGATTATAAGCCTGGTTGTGCTGCTAATCTTTTTAGGACTGGGAGGGGCTATTATCGCCGCTATAAGTATGAATGGGCCGACCCCGGACACCCTGAAGTTGGCCGGATTGCCAGTCTATAGCAGCGCCACCCGCCTGACCCTGACCTCCCAGGACCGCCAAACTCTTATAAAGAGTTATGCTGTAGGACAGCCTGAAAAGGCTAAAAGCCTGGAATTTGAATTTTACAAGCTTAAAAAGAGTGAGAAAAATAACGCCCTGAATTTCTATGACACGGAGTTGCGTAGAATTGGCTGGCTGGCCCCGCCGCGAAACTCGGTAAATGCCAACTCCTTCAACCTGAACAGCTACCAAAAGGATAAGCAATTATTTTTCGTCTTTGCCTCAGAAGTGCCGACCGATGCCTATCCGCTGCCCAGTATTCGCAGCCAGTTAACCCAGGATGACCTGCTTTTAATAGTCTTCCGCACGGATGAAATTTAAGCTTTGGAAAGACCTGACGGACCGCAAGCGTGCTAGACATTCCGGGTAAGCTTGCATATAATAGCCTTATCCAATTGAATATAATAGTTTCAATAGCGCATAAAAGTTTCAGCCATCTATTGCAAAGGAGGCTTTAATAATGTCAAGCAATTACCCGCCGCAAGGACCAGGACAGCCAAATCAGCCTCGGCCACCATACGGTCAGCCAGGCCAACCGCCACCTTATGGTCAGCCAGGCCAGAATTCCAATCAACCACCCCTCGCACCCACTCAGCCGCAAGGTTACGGAGCGCCACCCGCTAGTGGTAACTATGGTCCGCCGCCCGGCGCTAACCCATACGGCACTCCGCAAGGAGTACCGCCCTATGGCTATCCGGCCCAGCAGACCGCCCGATCGGTTAAACCAAAAGCCAAATCCAAAGTGGGCCTTATCATTGCCGGGGTAATAGTGTTACTCGTAGTAGTTGGGGGGGTCCTGGGGGTGCTGGGATTTTTGTCCAACGTCGAAGCCACCGATTATCCGGAGTCAACCAGGGCCAGCCTGACCGACAAAGGCACTACTTATGTCAACAGTCTGTATGACAACAACAAATCAGATAATGACAATCGCAAAATCTTTCTAACCGGCGATACGCCAGCGGCTGTTTTCAAGTATTACCGGGACGACCTGACCAGCAAAGGCTGGAAGTTTGAGAAGGAGGGCGTTCTAAACCAGATAACTGCCAACCAATATAGCAAGAGTAACGATCTGCTTATCGTGTTAGCCGGTAGTGGGTCACAAGACCTGGTTAAAGATGCCGGAAGCAAAAACTTTATTATTCTGGTAACTGGGAAAAATACTTGATAGGATTTGAGGGTTTAAGATAGAGTTAGGCCGGTCGGGCAGCCGACCGGCCTTTCTAATAGAAAGAAATCGGAGAGGCTATACCGGTGGCAGCTTAATGGCAAAAGTTTTAGCCCCTTCGCCGGTCAGTTCAAGCATCCCACCATGTTCGGCAATAATTTCGCGGCTGATAGAAAGGCTCAGAGCCAGCCGGGCTTCCCGGTCAGAGCTAGCCATGGGGTCAAAGGGATCGGTCGCAAGGTCCGACTCCGATCGGATAGCCATATCCATTATAGAAATCAGCACCCAGTCAAATGAGCCGGAATTAGTCTGTATTTTTAGAGTGCCGCTTGGCAGTATAGTATCTAAAATATCCTGAAGCAAGCTTAGAAATATATTTTGAAGATGGTAATCAAGCAATCTAACCTGGGACAAGCCGACCGCCAGGTCCAGGTCCAGGTGGATATTCTTTTGCTTAATTTCTTTGCCCAACTGGCCGAGCGCGATTTGAATTGAATAATTAACATCGGCGGACAGTTTTTCATTAGTGTCTGCCGGGTAGAAACGCCGCAGCACGGTGATAATCTGGACAATCCGGCTGATTTCATGATTGGCGACGTTGAGATAGCCTTTGCGGCGTTGATGAGTTTTGCGAGGATCAAGACCGAGTTCAAGCGAAGTACGCAGCGTCTGGAGTGGATTGTTGATTTCGTGGGCCAGAGCCGAAACTATCTTGCCAATTGAAACTTTTCTGGTCATAATCCGGTGTTCTTGCTCGATAGCCCGGATTTCGGCCAGGCTACCCAGGTTAGCGGTTGCCCCCAACAAAAAACCGTCCCGCCCATATAGGCCGCATATTCTGGCTTTATAAGGGCTTTTCCGGATATTCCTGGCTTGCATTTCAACTTCTTCATCAGGAAAACCGTTGCCAAGCTGCAGCCCAACCTGAAAAGCCGGGGAGGGGGCCGACTCTTTACAGAAATCCCACAGGTTCCAATGGCCGATTACTTCTTCCGGTGAATAGCCTAAAAAAGCGCTGGCGACCGGGTTTAAAATCACCACCCGCCCAACCCGGTCGGTTAAAATGATACCCTGAGGAAGTTTATCAAAAAAGCTGCCTAAAAAATCCCAGAAGGCCAGACCCTGGGCCTGAGCTAATTCATAGAAAGCCGCTAGCTGAGTATTTAAAACAACCGGCGGGGTCAGCGGAAGCCAGTTGTTAGCGGGCTGGTAAGGAATTTTTTTAGCCATTTAGATGGGATTTCTGAAGGCAAGTATTAACTGCCCCGCTTAATCGGTAACCCACTTCGCGCCCAGCCAGTCATACCGGCAGGCACATCACCTAACAGGTCAAATCCGTGTTGTCTGAGGAAACTAATGACGGTCAGGCTGTGGTAGTGGGTTCCTGCCACTACCACAAGCTCTTTATGCCTGTCTAATTCTTGCAAGCGCCGGGGAATGTCACAGTAGGGTATATGAATGGCCCCTTCAATGTGGTACTCATTCCATTCCGCCAGGCTTCTTACATCAAGTAGCCCCATATTCCGTTGCAATCTTCCCTGAGAAATTTGCTGCCAGAGTTGATGGATGGTTAACTGAGAAAAAACTTCCAGAAGCAGTCCCGGTATTAATTTAGTATAGCCTATTATATTAAAACCGGCTTGCAGTAGGCTAAAGGTCGCAGCCAGCCGCTCCGGGGCCGACTCACAGACCAGGACCAGCGACCGGCTGACCGGAACAAAAAAACCAACCTGTTGGGCATAACTGACCGGGTGAAAAGTGATGTTTAATGACCCGACCAGGTGGCCGCTGACAAATTGTTGGGGTTGCCGGATGTCCAGGAGAATAGCTCCCTGGCCCATTTCCTCGAGCAAAGCCGCCCCGTTTAAAAACCGCTCAGAGTTCTCTTTCAACCGTAGACTCGTTGTACCTTGATTTAAAATTGCTTACTTGAACATGCTAGATCGTATTTAAGTCACAACTTAGAATTAACTTAGCATAAAAGACGATAACAAATACTGGTTTTATGATAACCTGTTAAGACAGAATTTAGCGTTGAAATTGGTGATTATTTAGGTAAATATTACGGAAGAAATTTAAGGGGTGATTTCCTGATCCTGGTATTGTAATTCGTACAGGCGGTAGTAAAAACCGCGCCGGGCCAATAATTCCTCATGTGTGCCAGATTCCACGATTTGCCCTTTGTGCAACACGATTATAGTATCCACGTGCCGGATGGTACTCAAACGGTGCGCAATTATTATGCTGGTGCGGTCTTGCATCAATTTTTGCAAGGCTTCCTGGATTAATGCTTCATTTTCGGTGTCAACACTGCTGGTCGCTTCGTCCAGCACCAGCAGTACTTCCGGGTTAAAGGCAATCGAGCGGGCGAAAGCCAACAACTGGCGCTGCCCCACCGATAAATTAGCCCCGCGCTCTTTAACTTCGTGATTATATCCGTCCTCAAAACGGTCAATAAACTGGGAGGCATTGACAAAGCGGGCGGCAGCCTGGACCTGTTCATCGCTGATAGACTCGTCCAGCAGGCGAATGTTGCTGGCAATTGTACCGCTGAAAAGGACCGGGTCTTGCAGCACGATACCAATGTGGCGGCGCAATTCGGCCTGACGCACCAACTTTATATCTTTGCCATCCACTAGAATTTGGCCGCCCTGTATATCATAAAAGCGGGTCAGGAGGCTGATGATAGAGGTCTTACCAGCCCCGGTCGCGCCCACCAGGGCCACACTCGTCCCGGCTGGAATGTGAAAAGAAACATTCTTGAGGACCGGCTCGTCTTCCACATAACTGAAACTGACGTTTTTGAAATCTATCTGGCCCCGGAAAGGCCGTTCAAACTGCTGGGGGTTGGCGACATCCTCGATAGACGGTTTCTCGTCCATCAGACCAAAGAGGCGTTCGCTGGCGGCCATGGCCCCCTGCAAAATGTTGTACTTTTCGGCCAGGTCTTGAATTGGCTGGAAAGCTCGCTGGATGTACTGGAAAAAGGCCACCAGTACCCCAAAGCTAACTGCCCCTTCCAGAACGCCCCTACCACCGAACCAGAGCAACCCGGCGGTCGCGACAGCCGCTAACAGTCCCACCATTGGGAAGAAGAGGGCGAAAACCAGGGCGCTACGAACTGTTGCATCAAAATAAGATTGGTTCAAGCCCTGAAACTGGTTAAAAGCCCGGCTTTCCCGGTTGAAAAGCTGGACCACCAGCATACCACTGACATTTTCCTGCAAGAAGCCGTTGATTTTCGCCAGCCGGATGCGGACCTGCCGGAAACTGTCCCGCATGTAACGCTGGAAGAGTCTGGAAAACAAAATAACGAAAGGCAGGACGACAAACATAATAATCGCCAGCCGCCAGTCGAGTATCAGCATAATAATTGAAACGGCAAACAGCGTGACCAAATCACCAATTATGGCAACCAGGCCATTACTTAAAAGCTCGTTCAGGGCATCCACGTCGCTGGTCAGGCGGCTCATCAGTCTGCCTACCGGGTTTCTATCGAAGAAAGACAGCGAAAGGCGCTGCACATGGCTGAACAGGGCCACTCGCAAGTCGTACATTACGCGCTGCCCGACCGATTGCATCAGGTAGGTTTGCCAGTAGCGCAGGATAAACCCGGCGATAAGGGCCAATATGAACAAGATTAAAATTTGCCACAAGTCCGCCGCTCGGCCAAGAGCAATATAATTATCAATTGCAAGTTTGGTCAGGAACGGCCCGGCCAGGTCGGTGATGGAAGTCCCCACGACGAGAATTAAGGCCAGGAAGATTTTCCCCTTATAGAGCCGCAAATAGACCATAAATCGGCGAACCAGCCGCCCATCATAGGCTTTACCCAGGATTTCGTCCTGGTCTTCGACTTTATCTTTTTCTTCTTTAGTTTTTTGTTTGGATGGGATTTTAATCTTGGCGGGATCTTCTAATTCGGCTTTTATGTCGGCACTTCGTTCCCGGTTTTCTTGCTTCACCCTTGCCTCCGGCCTTCCTGCTTACCCACCTGCTTGCCTCACACGCTAACCTGCTTGCCTCACACGCTAACCTGTTTGTATTATACCATAAAGGCGGGGGATTAAAGTTAAGTTTTGTGGATGCTTTTATTTATCAGGCAATTACCTTCAATTTTTACCTGGACTCTCGAATAAGCCGGGCATGGGCTTCACTGGCCCGAAGCATTGTAGGCGGTAATTCCGGGAGATTAATCAGCAATTCAGCGAAACGCTTTTGATCTTCTACTGATAGGCGGATAATATGTTCCTGCTCAATGACTTTGTGTGCTACTTCCTGGGCGGCAGCAGTAATAAAATCACTCAGGCTTCGGCCCTGTATATCAGCAGCTTGACGAATTACCGCCAACGCTTCTGGGGCAATACGCACTTCAAAACGCTCGGATTTACTTGCTCCAGGCATAATTGCCTCCTTTGATAATTTATTTAAGGCACTCAAACGCTAAATTAGGTCTTTCTTATAATCCGCATTTTTTATATATTTCCTGAATTACTGGTTGTTTTCCTAAGATATAGTTATCTATATCGTGCGGATATTTTCCCGCCATTTGGATTTTTATATTACTATAATTGTTACGAGCATCCTCATTTATACGCAAATAATTCCTAAATGTAATATGACGCTTTAATTCAGCGGCATCTTTTCCACACACGTACAAATGATGTTCCATTAAGTGGTTTTTATCCCTATAATCAAATGCTTCGCGCTCCGCTATTCCTAAGTCCCCGACGTGAATATATCCAATTATTTTGAGTTTTTCTTTGATGATGTCAAACATATCATCTTCTATTACAATATCAATATCGATAATTGGTTTAGCACACAAGCCGACAACTGATGTAGAACCAACATGCTCTATAGAAATTACCGAATCATTTATAGCGTTTAGTAACTCGCTTTTGATTTTTTCAAATTCAGATACCCATTTCTCATTATAAGGTAGGACAATAATATTTTGTATAATATCCTCCAATTTCATAAAGCCAAGAATCGTCATCCGTTCGTAACAAGCGTTCGTTGGCATAGCCTCTTTCAGTACTCTGAAACTAAGGTGTGCCAGCAATCAGGTCAAAGAAGTAGGCTCAAACCGGACAATTTTGTCATTTCGAGCGAAGTCGAGAAATCGGGACACTCGCTTGCTGGTTCCGTTGGCGAATATCACCAACCGGATTTGAGGCAAAACAGGGTGGAATCAAGCCATGTGCTTGATTCGAATATTGTCCAACGGACCGGGGATTTTTCGCTGCGGCTCACACCCGAAGGGCGTGATAATGTGTTCGGTTTGATGCATTCTTTTGGACCTGACACTCGACACAATAGCTTTTATACCTACAAGTTTTTTCTAATCGGCATCACTCTCTTGCTGGCTCTGTTCGAGGACCAGGCGAGCGATTTCCAGGCGGGCCT
>JAYSYV010000984.1:0-1229 GCA_043727245.1 Chloroflexota bacterium
TCTTAGAAATGTGTAATCAGCTAAAGTATGAATGGCTGGTAGTATGCCACGGCGGGCAGTAGTTTAGAAACAGACGCGAAATAGCATACGCTCGAAAGGTTATGACAAGGAGTAAAAAATGATTGGTGAAATTACTGAATTAGCCAGGGGTATGGGCGTAACGCTAAAAAACTTTTTCAAAAAGCCGATCACAATCCAGTACCCCAAGCATATGCGTAATTTCCACCCTCGGTTCCGGGGTGCGGTGGGTTTCGTGCGCGACCAGGAAACCGGCAAAGAACGCTGCGTCGGCTGTGGGCTTTGCTCGGCGGTTTGCCCGGCCAACTGCCTGACAGTTGTCCCAGGCGTGGATGAAGTTGGTATTCGCAATGCCAAAATTTATCTTTACGATATGAGCCGCTGTGTATTTTGCGGCATGTGCGTGGAAGTCTGCCCCGAACTGGCCCTGGTAATGACCCACGAATTTGAGTTAGCCGTAAACGACCGGAGCGAACTAATTTTGGATACGGAAGCTATGCTGAAGCTGTCTGACCGCGAACTGGAACGGACCGGACAGGCGATTGAAGAACCGGGCTTTCCGG
Organism: Chloroflexota bacterium; assembly: GCA_043727245.1. Lineage (GTDB taxonomy): Bacteria > Chloroflexota > Chloroflexia > Chloroheliales > Chloroheliaceae > 54-19. The sequence continues at coordinate 582 of JAYSYV010000984.1, forward strand.
CAATCACTGATGCGCCAAGCGGATTTGCCCGCCACGATCAACTTGACCCTCGCATTCAACGCGGCAAATTCCAGAGTCATCAGCCTTTGCTGGGGACCGCTCCACACGGCTACCCGATGCCTTACGAGGATTATCTCAAAAAGGTTCATACAGGTCAGCCCCTGGCCCAGGGCAATCTGCCGCCGATATTGCGCGAAATTCAGAATCAGTACTTGCCAGACGACCAGAAAACTCCGATGCCAAAGTCAGCTCAACTCTCGGCTAATGAAAAGAAAACCCAACGGACTCATCTTCTGACTGGCGCGGATGACCCGGTGCGCGAGCACGATATACGCGACGACAATCCGGGCCGCTTTACCGATACGGGCAAACGAGAACCTGATAGCGACAAACTGAACCCTAAACTCAGTCAAAACCTTAGATGAGCCGGGAAAAGCTTGTGGGTTCCTGGCAGTCCGAAACGAACTGCTCACAGCTTGTTTTAAGAAAAATATAGGAATCAAAAAATGGCGCTTGAGCAAATAATTTTCCTGGTGCTGGCGGTCCTGGCAACTATCTCCGCCATCGGCATGGTTATAATGAAAGACCCGGTTCACTCGGCCCTGCTGCTGGTGTTAACCTTCTTCAATTTGGCCGCGATTTATCTGG
>JAYSYV010000985.1:0-1229 GCA_043727245.1 Chloroflexota bacterium
GTTAATAATGAGATACTGGAAATTTTACCTCAGGGGACGGCTTTACCGGCACGCAAAAGCAATATTCTTCTACGCACAACGGTGGAAGTAACTCCGGGACAAACAGAAGGCATTATTCGTATTCCTGTAATTGAAGGAAATTACCCCAAAGCTGACCGCAATAAACGAATAGGCAAACTTGAAATCAAAGCAACCCAGGTTCGTCGAACTATTCCGGTTGGCAGTGAAATTGAGTTGACAGTAGAAATGGACGAATCTCGCCTGATAAAGACCAGGGCATATATCCCAATCCTTGACGAAGAATTCGATGAAGTTATTGACTTTCGCGAACAAATTGCGCCAGACCCACAAGAATTGAAAGCAACAGCCATTAAGGAAAAAGAACGCCTGGGAATAATTAGAGGAAAAGCGCAGGAAACTAAAAACGTGTCCGTCAGAAAAGTTATGGCTCAACTTGAAGAGGAAGGGCTTGAGCGGGAAATAGATCAAAGCCTTGCAACTGCCGGTAACGATCCTGACGCGGCTGCTAAGGGTGAAAGCCGGTTATTGGAACTCAGGGTAAAACTTGATCAGGTGGAAGAAATGCTAGAGTGGCCAGCCCTTGTAAAACAGGCTGAAACCATGATCGAACTGGCTCAGGGAGAAAGTAAACGGTTTAGTAATAGTGAGGAGCAGCGGATTATTGCGCAGCACGTAGTGGATATACGTCAGGCCATCGCCACTGGCAACCAGTTTCTATTAATACAGCGTAACGAAGAATTGCATAATGCCATAATGCGTGTACTTCACCGGGCCGGTATTCTCGATGTTATTTACTTCCAACGGCTTTGTGATGATAAAGCCAAAATGCGCAACCTGGAGTTAGCAGAACGCTTAATTTCTTCTGGTATCCGGGCTATGAATGCTGAGGATACTGACACTTTGAGGTCTATTAACCGGCAACTAGCCGCTTTACTGCCTTCGCCGCCACCGCTGCCGGATGCCAGTACTGTTATGCTGGGATAAATTAGAAAACTTTACCCGGAAGGATGTATCAATGCTTGCCAGCAAATACCAGGGTTTAATAAAGGCAGTTGGACCGGCGCTTTATCGTCAAAATCCCTTTCGTTTAACTGAATTACCGGTGGAAGCTACCTCCAGGGAAATTAAAAAGAGGGGGCAAATTATTCAACTGGCCCGGGAAAATGGGCTGCCTGTACCTACTGGACCAGCACAGGCCCTTCCTTTAA
>JAYSYV010000986.1:0-4093 GCA_043727245.1 Chloroflexota bacterium
ACTACTTCGCCCATCATCGGTTCGACCGCCACGATGTCAATAGCCGGGTTGCGTTCCTTGAAATAGCGGCTGGCTCCCATAAGAGTGCCGCCCGTCCCAAGCCCGGCCACGAACGCGGTCAGGTCCGGCAGGTCATTATATATTTCGGGAGCGGTCCCCTCGTAATGAGATTTCGGGTTAGCCGGGTTGGCGTACTGGAAAAGCATCACATATTTCGGGTCCAGGGCCATTTCCAGGGCCACTTCCACCGAACCGTTACTGCCCTGGCTGCCATCCGTCAGGACCACTGTCGCACCGTAAAGCTCTAACATCTGGCGGCGTTCGGGCGTGAAGCTGTCGGGCATTACAATCGTGACTTTGTAGCCTTTCAAGGCTCCAATCATCGCCAGAGCGATACCTGTATTGCCACTGCTCGGCTCCAGAATATGCTGGCCGCTACCGGGTATCAGCCGACCTTCTCGCTCGGCTGTTTCAATCATTGCGAGGGCCACGCGGTCCTTGACGCTGCCGGAAGGGTTCTGGCCTTCCAGCTTGGCGTAAATTTGGACCTGCTCCGGATATGGGCTTAATTCGCTGATTTCAACCAGCGGAGTGTTGCCAATCAATTTAAGTATGTTGGGGTAAAGCATAAAAGTGCAGCCCAGGGAATCAAAATTGGAAATTAGCTTAGCTAATAACAGGAAGGGCTTCTGCTCTCGACAAGTTTTTACTATGATGTAATAAAAGCCTGGGTCAACAAAAACCTTCCTGTAGAATTTTAACGCCCCAGTCTATTTCCCTCCACTCATCGCTGGCAGTATTACGATGGTATCGCTGGTGGCGACCGGTGTAACTAGCCCCTGGATGAAGCGGACATCTTCATCATTCAGATAAATATTGACGAAGCGGGCGATTTGCCCATCCTCGGTCAAAAGCTGGTTCTTGATAGTGGGGTACTTACGGTCCAGAGCATCCAGGATTTCGCCTATGGTGCTGCCTTCTACGTCCACTTGCTTGTTTCCGCCGGAAAGTTTGCGTAAGACCGGCGGCAATTTTACAATACTCACTCTAAATTCTTCCTTTCAGGTAGTTCTTAAGCAATCCGGCAGGCCGGGATAAGGACATCCCCGCGTTTGTGCTGCTCTAACAAATCGTCAATGTCGGCGTGTTCTCCACAGGCGACACAGGTGGGGTCGCGGCGCAATTTCAGCTCGGTAAACTCGGTTTCGAGGGCATCGAACAGCAGGAAGCGACCACTGAGAGTTTCACCAATATTCAGGACCGTCTTGAGTGCTTCGTTGGCCTGCAACAGCCCAATAATGCCCGGTAATACACCAAGTACACCTGCTTCGGAGCAGTTCGGGGCCATCGCCGCCGGAGGTGGGTCGGGATAGATGCAGCGGTAGCAGGGGCCTTCATAAGGAGTCAGGGTGGTTAGCTGGCCGTTGAACGAAAGAATACTGGCGTGAATGACCGGCTTGCGATATTTTACCGCGAAGTCGTTGACCAGATAGCGTGTCTCGAAGTTATCGGTCCCATCCACAATAAGGTCATATTCGGGTAAAATCCGTTCGATATTTTCGGCGGTCAGGCGTTCCTTGTAGACATTCACTTTTACGTCCGGGTTGAGGGCGGCAATCGCTTTGGCGGCGCTGTCGGCCTTGTACTGGCCTACCCGGTCCAGGGTATGAATAATCTGGCGCTGGAGATTGCTTTCCTCGACCTGATCGTTGTCAATAATTCCCAGAGTGCCGATTCCGGCGGCGGCCAGGTAGAAAGCGTTGGGTGCGCCCAGCCCACCGGCTCCAATCAACAGTATTTTGGCCGCCAGCAGTTTGAGTTGGCCCGTTTCGCCCACTTCCGGGACCAGAATATGGCGGCTGTAACGAGATTGCTGTTCTTTAGTCAAAGACTGAGGTTTAACTGTCGGCAGCCCGGCATTTTTCCAGGCTCCGTATCCGCCAATAACCGAGGCTACATTGGTATAGCCCATTTCTTGCAGAGTCTTGGCGGCAAACGCACTGCGAACCCCTCCAGCGCAATAAACTACCAGCGGCGTTTCTTTGTCCGGTACAGTTTCTTCGACCCGGCTTTCCAGGAAGCCTCGCGGCAGGTAGGTCGCGCCGGGAATATAGCCGTCATCCCATTCGTTTTTCTCGCGAACGTCCAGCAAACGCGCCTGGGGGTTGTGATGCAGGAATTCCTCAGCCTCAACCGGCTTGGTTTCTTGAATCTGGTCTTTGGTCTTTTTTAACAGGTCATTGTATACCTGGCCCATAAATATGCTCCTTTATCAAGGCTTATTATTTAGATTTCCCGTTTTTATATAGCGTAAACATTTATAAAAGTATGTCAATTAAGTATATCAGGATTAACCCAATCAGATTATAGTATTTATGCTTAACTTAGTCAAGGAATCTAAAAGTAGTCAGTAGACGAAATGCACGTATATGCACCAACCACATGGAGAATTAGCCTTCCTATTATAGGCTTTAGGGGTAGTGCGGATTATTTCAAGGAGTCAATAGCCAGTGGTCATTAAATGAGATTTGTAAGAAAGTATTGCCGTAGATGAAAGGTAATTTTATTTAGGAAAAGAAGTGGCAAATGAGCAGTAAGACATAATAATCAATGCCCACTGGCTACTCAGCTTTGCGGAAATCGAGGATGCGGAGTTGCAAATTGCGGACACCCTGCCACTCGTTTTGTTCGAGGACATAAACGATGTCTACATAGCGTCCCTGGGACAATTCCAGGATGCGCGGACCGTGCCGGAAGGCGATAGCTTCGACCATCCGGCCCCGACTTGGGTCTAAGAACCGGATTTTCAGGTGAGCGCCCTCTACCCCGACTGGCCTGACTTCTCTAACTTGCACACCGTACGAGATAAAGACCGGCGAGGCGTTTTCGCTACCAAAAGGCTCCAGGGTGGCGCTTTCGGCCAGGGCTGTTTCTAACTGGCCCAGTTCCAGAGCCATGTCAATCGTCAAGTGGGGTATGAGCGATTCAGGTGTGAGGCGTTCGTCTGCCATAGCTTGCAGCCGGGCCGTAAATTCGGCCAGCCGGGCCGTTTCGAGGGTAAAACCTGCCGCCTGTTTGTGTCCGCCGTGACGCAACAGCAAATCCTGGCACTCGCTGATGGCCTCGATAATGTTGAAGTGCGGAACCGAACGGGCCGAGCCTTTGCTGATTTCCGGTCCCTGTTCCAGTACCAGCACCGGGCGATTAAATTCTTCACACAGCCGGCCCGCCACCAGGCCCACTATCCCGGCAGCCCAGTGTTCACCACTAAGTACCAGGAGGTGATGCTTTTCGTGAAGGTGGTCGCGGTAAACCTGCTGGCGGGCTTCATCCAGGACTACAGCCAGTTTTTGTTGGCGTTCTTTGTTTTTCTGGGTTAGTTCGTTAGCCAGAGCGCGGGCTTTTTCCAGGTCATCGGTCAGCAGCAATTCGTAGGCGATAATCGCGTCATCAATCCGACCAGCCGCATTAATGCGCGGCCCCAGGGCGTAACCAATCGAGCCGGTATCAAGTTGGCCCGGCTGCAACCCTGCCGCCTCAATCAGGGCCACAATGCCAGGCCGTTTGGTGCGGTTGAGGGCTTTTAGCCCGGCTGCCACCAGCACCCGGTTTTCGCCGGACATGGGCGCAATATCGCAGACTGTACCCAGGGCCACCAGGTCCAGCAGGTCACGCGGTTTAAGACCGTTGGTTGGCCGGATGCCTGATTTAGCCAGCGCTCTGACCAGGTGAAAGGCCACCCCTACCCCGGCCATGCTTTTATCGGGATACTGGCAGCCCGGTTGGCGAGTGTTCAGGATGGCGAAAGAGGCTGGCAGCACTTCGGGCGGACGGTGATGGTCAGTGATAATTACGTCCAGGCCAAGTTCGCGGGCGTATGCGACTTCCTGCAGGTTGCTGATGCCGCAATCCACCGTAATAACCAGCCCAACATGTTGAGCGGCCAGCCGGTCCAGGGCCGACGTGTTCAACCCGTAACCTTCGTCTACCCGGTGCGGAATGCGCGGTATGACATCGGCCCCGGAAGCCCGGAAATACTGGACCAACAGCGAACAGGCCGTCACGCCGTCCGCGTCAAAGTCGCCATAAATCG
>JAYSYV010000987.1:0-4092 GCA_043727245.1 Chloroflexota bacterium
GGCGGTCAAAGATATTTACGCCGATTACAGCGAACAAATTAACTATATTCTCTCCATTAACATCAACGACTTCCCTCGCGCCCCAACTTTTTTGTGGGAAAGGCGCGGCCCTAAAAGCGGTCCGGTCCTGGCCGATACTTTGATTAAAGCGATTGACGACCTCCTGGCCGGGTATCACGAATTGAACATAATGCAGATTAATGAAGCTCGTAACAACAACCTGAGCGTGACGGTGGTGGCTCTCTTACTGGTGACGGTGGCCGGGCTGCTGGCTGCTTTTGTAACTTCGCTGATTACGCGGAGTGTCACGCGGCCTTTACGCTTGCTGGCTGGAGTGGCCCGCGCCTTCCGCAAAGGCGACCTGGACGTGGAAGTGCCGGTAATGCGCGGCGAGGATGAAGTAGCGAACCTGGCCGGAGCTATGGCGAGTATGGCCCAAAACTTGCGACTTTCCCGCCAGAAGCTAGAAAACTCGCTTGAACAGACCCGCCGCCGTAACAAAGAACTTTCGGCGGTCAACCGGGTAGCCGTCACTATCGGTCAGTCATTGGACCTGGAAGTGGTTCTTCACGATGCTTTGCAACAGCTAATGGATGTGGCCGAGATGGAGTACGGCAGTATTTTCTTGCTGGAGCCGGACGGGCAATCTTTAAGGCTGGTGGCTTACCACAATCAGAGCGAAATTTTTGTCCGCAATTATAACCGGATAGCGATTGATGAACAGATTACCGGCGCGGTGGCCCGGTCCGGCGAAGTTTTGATGATTGAAAATCCGATGGACGACCCTCGCGTGACCAATCCCATCTTGCGGACTGAAAGCTTTAAGAAGTTTTACCTGGGTGTACCTTTTAAGAGTAAGGGCAAGGTGCTGGGCGTGGCTAACCTGACCAGCCAGCAAATCCGCGTATGGGACCAGAGCGACCTTGAATTACTGAGCGCAATCGGCAACCAGATTGCTATCGCCATTGATAACGCCCGGCTCTACCAGCAGGCTTCCCAACTGGCGGCGGTGGACGAACGCAACCGCCTGGCCCGCGACCTGCACGATTCGGTTACGCAAACTCTGTTCAGTATCACCCTCACAGCCGAATCGGCGCGGGCCATGTATACTCGTAAACCGGAGAAAGTGGAGGGCCAGCTTGAACGGTTGCAAAACCTGGCGCGAGGGGCTTTAGCCGAAATGCGCTCCTTGATTTTTCAACTCCGCCCGGCGGCCTTGCAGGAGCAGGGTTTGGTAGCGGCCCTGGAAAAACATATTGCCGCCCTTAAAACTAAAGAGACTTTTGATATTGAATTTGAGGTCAAAGGCGAGCGCCGGCTGTCTGACGAACATGAACAGACCCTTTACCGGATTGCCCAGGAAGCTTTTAACAATATTACCAAACATTCCGAGGCTACCCGCGTCTGGGTAAGCCTGGAAATTGACGAAAAAGGGGCCACCCTGACCATCAAGGACAATGGGAAGGGCTTTGAGGCCGACAACGTTCTTAACCGCAAAGACCGCGTTTCGCTGGGGCTGACCAGTATGCAGGAGCGTACCGAGTTAGCCGGGGGAACCTATACGATTGAAAGTAAGCCCGGTAGTGGAACCTGTATCTGTGTGAACTTGCCGCTAAGTTTTGCTCCGTTGCCAGTTGGTATGGGTATTAATAAGTGATGTTGTAGGGCCGAGTTTTGGTGTTATAATAAAACCAAGCATAATCACAGTACCTCATGAATTGGTAGAGCCTGGGAGCTAATATGTCGCAAGAAACCAACGATAAAGTCCGCATTCTAATTGTGGACGATCACGCCGTGGTCAGGCAGGGTTTGATTACTTTTCTTGAATTACAGGATGAAATTGAAGTAGTGGGCCAGGCCAGCAACGGCAAAGAAGCTATCCAAAAAGTGTTGGAGTTGGAGCCGGATGTCGTGCTGATGGACCTGGTAATGCCGGTCATGGACGGTTTAACCGCTATCAAGCAAATCAAACAATTGCGGCCTTCCACCGAAGTAATTGCCCTGACATCTTTTGCCGACGACGAGAAGGTGTTTACCGCCATTAGAAGTGGCGCAACAGGCTACCTTCTCAAAGATGTCCAGCCCAACGACCTGGTTAAAGCGGTCCTGGCGGCTGACCGGGGCGAAGTGCAGTTGCACCCGGAAGTTGCCAAACTCCTGATGCATGAAGTGATGGCCCCGGCTAAAGAGGCGGATTCGCTGGATGAACTGACTGAACGAGAACGGGAAGTGCTGGGACTTCTGGGCCTGGGTATGAGCAATAAAGAAATTGCTTACAAAATAAGCGTCAGTGAAAAGACCGTCAAGGCCCACGTTTCCAGTATCCTCAATAAGCTCAATTTGCCGGGCCGCACTCATGCGGCTTTGTATGCCTCGAAACGCGGCCTTGTAAAGAATTAAGCTTATTCTGGCGAACTACTTCGGGCTTGTGAACCGGCCTGACTGTTCAGTAAAATATTAAATATAGCTTTCAACCGACTGAATGACTACCGTCAAACAGATTTGGTTGGAGGCTTTTTATATTCTATAAACTCTATTAAACCCTGGGCCGAGTCGTAGTGCCTGGCACATCGGCTGTTTCGCCACTATAGGCTGAATCTTCGATAAGCGAATTGCCGGTATCTGCCGTACTCTGGACCGGAGGCAAGTCGGCCTGGGTAGCAATTAACTGGTCGGTTGGCTGAGTCGCGGTCGCCAGGTTGTAGTCGCGTTCGCCGGTAGATTGGTTATTAGCGAAGACCTTTTTAGCTGTCATCAGGGCTTGCGCGTCAGGAGTATTCACGACGACCAGCACCCGGCCACTTTTGAGGTGTTCCTCATATTCTCTGGCGTGTTCTTCGGGCAGGCCAGAGGCTACCAGCGCCCCGGCGACCCCACCCAGAGTTCCACCGATTAAGGCTCCGCCGATAGTAGCCGTAAATATCCCGGCGGCTACTATCGGCCCAATGCCCGGAATCAAGGCCGTGCCTCCGGCTAACAGCCAGCCCACCACCGCGCCTAAAGCTCCGCCACCTAATGCGCCACCTACCGCGCCATCGCTGGTTTCTTTAATCCCCTCAGCTTTTAACTCGGTTAGACTGGACATATCCTTTGCAGCCACAGAAATCGCTTCAGGGCTAAAGCCGCCGCCTTTTAAGTCATACACGACCTGCTCGGCCTGTTTGATGTCCTTGAAAGTGCCTACCAGGATGTAATTCGATGCGTTATATTCTTTATCTTGCGTCATTCTTACATTTCTCCTTTCCACATGATGAAAGCAGATTCCAGGCCGGGAAATTATTGGTTTAAGGGGTGAGATTGAGAAGGTGGCTTGCTATTAAATCATCTCCAACGGCCTTCGTCTGGTGGGCGGTGGGAAAGCGCGGTCCAGTTCGGCTAAATCCTGTTCGGTTAAAGCCAGGTCCAGGGCGGCACGGTTCTCTCGGACGTGGGCCATCGAACCGGATTTCGGGATGGCGATATAATTCCCCTGGCGGAGTACCCAGGCCAGCGCTACCTGGGCCGGGGTTGCGCGATGCCGGATAGCAATGTTAAGCAGGGTATGATGGTCCAGCAGTACACCCTGTTCAATCGGGGAATAAGCCATAATTGGAATGTTGCGTTTGTCGCACCGGGGTAGGAGGTCAAACTCGATACCGCGCCGGGTCAGGTTATAGAGTACCTGGTTAGCCGCAACGTTGTTTCCGCCCGGCAGCCCGACCAGTTCTTGCATGTCCGAGACATCGAAATTACTAACGCCCCAGTGCCGGATTTTCCCGGTTTTAAGTAGCTCCGCGAAAGCCGCCAGTGTTTCGGCCAGTGGCACATGGCTGCGCCAGTGCAACAGGTAGAGATCGAGCCTATCAGTGCCGAGGCGGCGCAAACTGCTTTCGCAAGCGGCAATAGTTCCAAGTCGGGTCGCGTTGGACGGCAGCACCTTACTGACCAGAAAAACCTCGTCCCGGCGGCCTTTGATGGCTTCACCGACCAGTTCCTCGCTGGCCCCGTTGCCGTACATCTCGGCGGTATCAATCAGGGTCAGGCCCAGGTCAAGACCCTGCCGCAGGGCCGCGATTTCGCTCTCCCGGCGGTTTGGATTGTCGCCCATGTGCC
>JAYSYV010000988.1:0-1228 GCA_043727245.1 Chloroflexota bacterium
GATCAAATTGCCTACATGAATCAGTTTTACCAGGGTTTTGAATAATAAAATTAGGCTAATAGCGCATACTGATCTGTAGAACAAAAGTTTTACCCCGAAAAAATGAGAGGATACTTAGTTTGTACCCATAAAAGTCCTTGTAAAAGTTAGGTTTTATCAAAAGGTTTGTTAAGGACATGAATTTAAGTGATCCTGTAACATTCTATCACTGTCAAAACATGCTACTGAGCTATAAAAGTAAAAGTTCTTTACACCGTTAAAAGTTCTTCCCAGCGGGTAGTGTAGCAAGGCGAAAGCTTGCCCCGGCGCATACCCCAGGATTCTTTGAAGCCAGCCGCTCCCAGGCGCACCATGTTGCGGCCCATCCTTTGGTTTGTCTCGTCTACTGCTTCCATGAGCTTCTGGTTGCGGTCCAGGGCCTCAGGGCCGCCTTCCCCTTCACCAAAAAGGTTGAGCTGACGGCCTCGTTCTGGTACCAGGTCCAGCACCATTACCCCGGCCTTCTGGTACTGAAAGCCCGGCCGGTAAATCTTCTCAAGGCCGCGTCTGGCCTGAGCCGCCAGCTCCGGGGTGTAAGAGGTTGGTTGCGGCAGCCGTATAGTTATGGAGTTAGCGTAGCGCGGCCCTTTAGTGGCGAAGTGGCTGGTGTGAATAAAGACTTCTAAAACCGAGGCCAGCGAATGCTGTGATCTTAGCTTTTCAGCCAGGCGCGAAACATAGGTGACGACCGCTTCACTGAGTTCTTCCAAACTTTCTACCGGTCGGCCAAAGGCTTTAGAGGTTACAATCGTCTTCTTGGGTGGAGGAGAAAGTTCCGCCGGCAAGCAGGCTTGGCCCCGGAGTTCAAGGGCGGTTCAAAGGCCGGTAATGGTCAAGTTTTTAAGCAGCCAGCGGTCCGGCATTTCTTTCAGGTCATAAGCGGTAAGAATACCATGGTGGCGTAAGAATTCAGAACGGCGCGGCCCGATGCCCCAGATATCCTCCACTTCTACCTTTGAGAGCAGCTCATCTAACTGGGACCTTGAGTACTCTACAATGTTGAATACGCCCTGTTCCTTATACAGCGGGTTTTTCTTGGCCTGCCGGTTAGCCAGTTTCGCCAGGGTCTTGGTATGAGCCAGGCCTACCGAGACCGGAATGCCGGTCCACTTGCCTACGGTTGAACGAATTTCCGTTGCCTGTTTATCCAGTTCGGCCGGGCTGAAACCGGGCAGCCACAAAAAGGCTT
>JAYSYV010000989.1:0-4090 GCA_043727245.1 Chloroflexota bacterium
ATTAATAACTTAACCTGATTGCAGCATAATGTAAATATACTAAATCACAGGTAAATAGGCTATTTGCAATATTCGACCAAAGGGTTCAAAATTATTTGATAAAGCGCGTCAAATTTAATTCAGTTATGTAAAGTTAGCTGGTTTCAGCATTTCAATTATGCTATAATAATTAGAACTTTAGTTCAACGTATTCAGGAGAGAATGAGATGGCAAAAGGGCGGTCCCGAATAGTCTATACCTGTAGTAACTGCAAGTACGAGAGCTTAAAATGGATGGGACGCTGCTCGGAATGCGGCGAGTTTAACAGCTTCACCGAAACGGTAAAAGGGCCGGAGAAAGCGATTAATTTCAGGACCGGCAGCGGCCTGGAAAGCGATGGTAAATCCGGCGGAGCTAAACTGGCTAACCGCCCGCGCAGTATCGCTACGATGGGGATGGAAAACTTCAAACGCATCACTGTACCCATTGGTGAGTTTGACCGGGTGATGGGCGGCGGTATCGTTCCAGGTTCTTTAACCCTGATTAGTGGCGACCCTGGCATTGGGAAATCTACCCTGTTATTACAGGTCACGGCAGCCCTGGCCGAGTCGGTCGGTGCAGTGTTGTATGTTTCCGCCGAAGAATCAGCCAACCAGATCAAGCTGCGGGCGGAACGTCTGGGTCTGGCTCCCCAGGAATTATATTTACTCAGCGAAACTAATCTCAACCTGATTCTGGACCACATCGAACAGATGAAACCTTCGCTGGTGGTTATAGACTCGATTCAAACGGTCTATCTTTCGCATAAAGAACGTAATGCCGGGGCCAGTGATGATGAGCAAGGTTTAGGCTTTGGCCTGGGGTTATGGGATGAAGGAATTGGCGCAGAAATGACGGCGGCTGCCGGTAGCGTTACCCAGGTACGAGAATGTGCGGCAACGCTTATGCGGCTGGCAAAGAAACAGTCTATTCCTATTTTCCTGGTAGGCCACGTTACCAAAGAAGGCAACATTGCCGGGCCGCGTGTACTTGAACACATGGTTGACGCGGTGCTTTACCTTGAAGGCGACCGTTTTCACCAGTACCGGCTTTTGCGCGGGGTTAAAAACCGTTTTGGCTCAACCAACGAAGTGGGCGTTTTTGAAATGAGCGGCGATGGAATGGTCGAAGTCAGCAACCCTAGCCAGGCTTTTCTGGCCGAGCGTATCAAAGGTGCGCCGGGTTCGGGAGTAGCTGTTACCCTGGAAGGTACGCGACCCATCCTGGTGGAAGTCCAGGCTCTTTGCAGCCAGTGCTATACCGGAATGCCGCGCCGAGCCAGCAACGGGATTGATATGAACCGGCTGCTTTTGTTGACAGCCGTATTAAGTAAACGTTTGGGCGTACCCCTGGGCAACCAGGATGTTTATGTTAACGTTGTAGGCGGCCTCAAGGTGACGGAACCGGCCGCGGATTTAAGCGTGGCGGCTACGATTGTATCGTCTTATCACGAAACGGAAATAGACCCTAACACCGTTTTGATTGGTGAAGTTGGCTTGAACGGCGAAATCCGTATGGTCAACCAGTTAGAAAGACGTTTGGCCGAAGCGGCTAAACTGGGCTTTACCAGGGCAGTCTACCCGCGCAGCGCCACGGCCAATGGACGACCGCTGGCGTTACCGCCCGGTTTACAGGCGTATGGAGCAGCTACTTTGCAGGACGCTCTTGAATACGCTCTGGTTGCGAAAGAGGCTGGCGCAACCGACAAATCGGATAAAAAAGGCCGCCGAAAGAGCCAGCCTCTTTCGCAACCGGTCGCAGCCCCTGTGAACCAGACCACGGTATTGGACGAATATGGCGACGAGATTGAAGGTTATCAGCTAGATGATTTCTAATTACTTTGCAGCTTCATTTTATTGTAGCAAGAAATCCACAGATATTTCCACATTCGCTTGACGCTTGTGGATAGTTTTGTGTATAAGTCGGCGGTTAGTTCTTTATTAAGTCAAAATAGCCAAAGAATGCAATATAATCCGGCTATCATTTTCCAAATATAGTTGTTACGGACCTTGACAAAAAGAACCGTGCCTTATTAAACCGTAAGACGCTGTTAAAACACTCAGAAAATGAAACGACCTTTCAGAAAGAGAGTTTAGAGAATTATATGGAAGACTACATAGAAAAAATTAAATTGCTACCGGATGAGCGTTTGGTAGCTTTAATCAAGGTTTACCGCAAGACCATTGCCAGTCTGAACGAGCATTACCGCCAAACTATAATAGTTGCAATGCTGACCATTGCCGAGTATACCAAAACCGAAATTGATAAAAAACTGGCCGAATTGGCTGTGATTGAAAAGATTTTGCAAGAGCGCCACTAACCCTACCCAAACAACTATAAGTTTGGAATAAAAAAAGCGAATAAAATATTCGCTTTTTTTATTCCAGTAACTAGAAGTCTATGGCTGTTCTTCGCCAGCTACCAACTTTTGAACCTGCTCAAGCCACTGGCCGTATTCGATTCTTTCGGCAGGGATACCGGTCTTTTCCTCGATTTGAGCCGGAGTAAGTCTGGCAAGTGCATTAAAACTCTTTATCTCGGCTTCATGCAGCTTCTGATTAAAGACCGGACCAATATCTGTAATTACTGTAAAATCGTCGGTCCTGGCTTTGGCGGTAGTTTTCGAGGGTTTTGGTGGACTGCTTTCTGGAGCCTCAGTGGCCGCTTTTTCCTGGGCCATGCCGGTATTAGCTACCGGTTTTACTTCCAACTTATCTGGCACAGCCGGTTCAGTAATTTCTGAGCGAGGAGTCGCGGCTTTTGGGTCGGTCTGGGTAGCGGCTACCGGCTCTGTATGACGTGCGACTGGTTCACCAACCAGGCTGGTCGTTTCGTCCGATTTTTTGCTGACCGCTTTCTCGGTTTTAGACGAACTCGGCTCAACTTTGGAGGACGGAATGTTGGTCGGGGCGGTAGTTTCAGGCCCATCGGTCTTATTTATCAACTCTAGGGCTTTTCGCAAGCCTAGCAAACCTCCAGCCCCAATTACAGCCCCTGCTAAAAACCCAAAAACATTTTTCAAATAAGTCACCTTTTTCCACTTCAGACTTTAAATTGCCACAAAGTTACTCTAAAATTACTCCGAGTTTAGCGTGGCACCAGCCATGCTTTAGATAAAATTATAACCGTTTCGCCCAATTTTGTCTGCCTATCGTAATAAGTGGGGTCTCTTTTCAGAATGATTGGGTCTACCTGTTCCAATTGTACTACCAACCCTTCGACCGAACCTGGGATTTGCGAGGCCAGGGTTCGTAAGTAAAGGGTCGTAAAGGATAGATTGTATTTAGCCTGGTTTCCATAAGTTTGCCACAAAAGCGATTTTGTTTGAAGCAGCCGGGTATTATAGAAAGCGTTCACTTCGTCCAAAGATTTAGAGCTTATATAACTGGTCGCGTTCTTGAATTCATTGGAGTAATTCGGGAGGGTTTGGGTCAGGTAAACCCCAATAAATTGTTGCTGGGTAAAAATACTTGCTCTGCCAATCGGGCGCACACTGGCCGGGACCGGTACATCGCCCAGGACTACCGACTCCCTTTCAATTGGCACAGTAACTTTAGGCTGGTTTAAGACATTTAAGAGGATAATACCTACAATTATTAGGGCTATTAACGGTGCAAGGATGGTCAAAGCAAATTTCCTTAAGAAGACTTTTAGCCCACCACCCTTAACCTTATATACCGCCACCGGTATTTTGTCCGATTTGGTTGAGACCGGATAAAGCAAGGCCGGGTCAGCCGCTGGTCTACCCAAGACGCGAGTGCGAAAAGCTCTGGACAACAAAGACGAGTCGTTATCCTCAATTCTGGGTTGGGCCAGACGGCTGCTAAATTCAGGAAATTTGAAAACCGGCATCGTATTCCTTAGTTTTTTATCTCTGTAGAAATTTCTCTGGTTCATTATAGCATTGCTGGCAACAACTTTACCCTGTTTGTCCACACATGTTTCACGTGAAACATGTGTGGACAAACATGTTCCACGTGAAACATGTGTGGACAAACCAACAAGATTTAAGAGGGGGCTAACGGGGACATGTTTCACGTGGAACATGTCGGGGGCATGTGGTAATCGGGGA
>JAYSYV010000990.1:0-4090 GCA_043727245.1 Chloroflexota bacterium
AAGCCTCACACAAGACCCTTAACGCCACCAGCCTATCCAGACCAGCAGAAGGTTCCATACCTAAACACCTGACCTATAACTAAACAACCACCATTAAGAGAGAGAAATAAAAAACTTGACATAATCAATATAACAAACGTTATACAAAAGTCAAGCCCTTTTCAGAACATTTATTCTATTATCAAACAACCTTATCGACCTGGAGTATATTTATGAGGAATAACCTTAACCTGAGTCGTCACTAACGCCGGAAACCCTGTGGGCCCACCTTCCATTAGTGATGACATTGTGGTTTTTCCACCTACAATGTCATTTTTATATGCCATACTACCCAGGTCGATACTAACCGCTACGCTGCCTTTATCACCATTCTCAACATCAGCATAAATCATAGCACTAACCTTGAACAAATTCAGTAAATCCCTTATTCCCTGAATAACCTCCACCTCGTCAATCAACCCGCCCGGCTTATCCAGTTTCACCGCACCCTTCAGCATCTTCTGGATTTCCCTGACCCTCTCAAAGTTTATATCAATATCTGTATTGCTCGCTTGCGTCGCCCCAACCTTCAACTTATCCAAATCTGCCTGGGCTCTATCCCTTCGCACCCTGGCCTCCACGATCATCCGCTCAATATCCGCTTCAATGCCCAACCTTGCCGCGTTCGTCACCAGTTGCAACGCCAGGCTCTTTATAATTCTCGTTTCCCCTTCAACAATCTTTTCCAGCTTCTCCACCGGCTTAGTGTTCCGTTCCCGCTCATCCCGCCGCCGTGTGTCCAACTGCAAGGCCAAATCATAAATCTTCGCCGGTTCAAACGCCTCAACCAGCGCTTCCAGCACCAACCCTTCCAATTGTTGAGCCCTTATTCGCCCGATCCCACACGCCTTCATCAACCGGTTCCGGCTCCCGCACTCGTAATAATAAATGACCTTCCGGCCTTCCTTGGTCGCCCTCACCCCATGCCATAACTGCCCGCACGTCCCGCACCGCACCAACCCGCCCAGCAAATATTTCACGAGCGTCGGCTTCGGCCCCGTTTTGCGCCCCCCAATCCTTGCCTGGACCCGTTCAAATTCCTCTTTTGTCACATAAGCCCCAAAGGCCCGCTCTCTCACAAAATCCCCATAAATATAAGTTCCGGTATACGTCTCAGTCTGGAAGAAATCGTTATAACTATTCTTCCCCAGGCCCAACCGGCAGCCCTCCTCGATTTCCTTATAACTGGCACCATCCAGCATCATCTCCCAGGCCAACCGCACCCTTCTCGCCAGGTCCTCGTCCACCGTCTTCCACCAGTAAGTGTTATACCTGGACGTCCC
Organism: Chloroflexota bacterium; assembly: GCA_043727245.1. Taxonomy (GTDB): domain Bacteria; phylum Chloroflexota; class Chloroflexia; order Chloroheliales; family Chloroheliaceae; genus 54-19. The sequence continues at coordinate 1,323 of JAYSYV010000990.1, forward strand.
GGTCCGCGTCCGGCCCGTCGCTACCGGCACTCGCTCATAACCCAGCGGCGGCGCACCCCCCGCCGACAACTGCACCCTCTCCCCGGCCGGCAGCTCATACAACTCCCCATCGTCCCGGTAATTGTTCAAAACAAGGTTCTGACCCCGCTTAACATGCTTACTCAAGTCCCGGCTGAACTGCGCGTCCTTCCAGCTCACCAGCGCCTCAAAGAACCGCCCGAAATCCCCCTCCGGTATCTGGTCCGTCAGGCTCTGGACCGTATACCCGGCCCGCCTTATCGAACTGATATAAAACTGAAAATCATCCTGCTCCCGCGCAAACCGGCTAAAACACCATAGCAGCAGACCCCGCACCCCTTCGCGCTGCGCCAGGCCGCTCTCGAAATACTCAATCATCTCCCGAAACCCGGCCCTACCCCGCGCCTTCGTCCCCGTCTTCGCCCGGTCCTCGAACTCCCGGTATCCCACCAACCCCTTTTCCGCGCAGGCTTTCTTCCACTCCGCCCGCTGCTCATCCACGCTCCGGTCCTGCTCACTTCCCCCGCTGTCCCGGAAGTAACCCACCACCAGGTCGCCTGCCACCAACCCTTCGCTGCCGTTCTTCTCTGCCTTTTCTCTGTAACCCCGGTGCCTCTTTGCCATTTTTCCAGACCCTCTCAAAATTCCTTTTTCTTATAACGCTGCTCTTAAAGCCTCAACCACCTTCTCGTAACCGCCTGGCGGGCAGTTATTAGGGCTCACTGCTGGGGTCTGCGGATTCTTCAACTCAAAATAATTTTGATACCCTTCCAACTCAGGGATTTGCCATAACCAGAGCCTGATGCTCCTCATCCCCACAACTACGGCTCCCCTTTTCATTGCTTCCCTCACCACAAAGAAACTGTATTCCTGGGAGGGTAGTAATTCACAATGACCATACCTTCTCGACGGATAAGGGAAAAACTCCACACAGACAACATTATTCGCAACATGTTTTGCCCCAAACTCCCATATCAAATGTTTCAATTTGCGAGTCCACCACTTATACCCACCGGCGTCCTCCACCCGTGGATCAAGCAAATAAAAGGGATATTCCAATTCCTCATGTCTTAAACATTTAATTATGGCTTCTTTATGGAAATTTACATCTTCCTCATCCAACTTTTCAAAGGCCGGGTTCTCAACGTCCGATTCTGTAAATCCGGGGTTAAGGTTAAGAAGCACTACAGGTGCACCCGGCCTGCCCAGCACCGGAAGAGGCAACCCCTCGGTATGGATATATACCGGGTGGGCTGGTGAAAATCTGCGGTTAAATTTCTCAACTATTGGAAGATCTTCCTTCAGGACGAATGGTATCTCACCGGGTAACTCAGTCCAGGGATTCTTCATATTAAAATTTCCTCTTCTTCTGCCTTCGCCCCATAAACTCACCACTGACCGCCCGGTATCCGCCTTTACCTTCCCCATCCCTATAGTTTTCAGCCAGCCTTCTTACCAGCTCATGTTTCACATCAATTGTCCCGTCATTCCGCAATTTATCCGAAATTCTCCCCGTCGCGTGGGTAAATTCGATACTCTTTTTAGAGTCGCTATAATCTCTAGCCAGGGTAATTATTGCCCTGGCCGATCCTGGGCTTGGCTCGTCCGGCGACTGCCATTCGGACGGGTCAACATCCTCACTTCTTGACGCAGAAACTACCTTTCCCACTGATAGCGCCACTTTCGCGTCCGCTTCCGCTTTAGCCATCTCATAATTCAGCCCGGTGGCTATAATCTTGAACTCCACCCCTGTCGCGCTCTTCAATGTATAAGTTACTCTGGCTCCCAAGTTTAAAACCCCCTAATTAGAGATTAAGTTAACGCAGATTTTTACTAAGTTCCTGGATTCCGTCCTTCAGTTTTTCTAATTTCTACGGTTCAATTGTCCAGGCCGGAGTCTTGCCAGAATTCCCATAAGGTTCCCCCATTTTGTCTTCCTGCTCCTCGATAATCTCCGGGATTTTATCCCGCACCAGCTTGTTATAGACAATCATTTTGTCATCGTCCTTATAAAAGCCTTGTACAACTTATCTTCCACCGGCGCCCGCCCCTTTATCCCCCCCCACGGCACCTTGATAACCACCTTAGCGTGGTCGTACACCTTGCAGACATACCCGCTTCTTTCCTTAAACGTACTCCCCAACTGCTTAATCAACTTATTCTTTATCGGGTGATTGCTGGCAATAAAATGCTCATTCCTGAAAATCAATTTCTTAATGTAATCGAACCCGGGCAGATAGTCGCTTTTCAACTCATTACACAACCCGTGCGCCAGCACCAAATTCCACACCTCATCATGCAGCACCAGTTGCCTGGGAATAACATGGTCAACATGGACATCCACCTGCCCCATCTTCTCCCCACAGTAAAAGCACAAACCGTTCTGGTACCCATTCAACACCGGCCGCAAATGTGTAATATCCGTCCTCAGATACCCTTTAGCCAGGTAAATCTCCCGTATATCGTTCTCCAGCGCCAGGTTCTCCCGCCGCATCTCGAAAGCTGCTTCCAGCAAGTCCCACCTGGAAGCCAACTCTTCCAGCAACTCCCCCTTCTCCTGGCTGCCCATCACCTCAAAGACATTATCTGTAAGCTCAAGCCCACCCTTCGAAACCTCGTAAAACTTCACCCCGGCCGGTTGCCCCGCCAGCGTATGAAACCTCGGAATCACATCATTAAAAGCCTCAAGCTCCACCCGGTCAATCGCCGACCCCCGGCTCAAGTTTCCGAAATTGTGCAGCTTCACAATT
>JAYSYV010000991.1:0-1226 GCA_043727245.1 Chloroflexota bacterium
CCCAGGCTCCGCCAACTTCGGCACCTCCAACCCAAAATCCTAACTCAGCAGGCTTGGTTTTTAGAAGTAAATCATACGCTGATGTAATTGGAAGTGAAAAACCAAAAAATGGGTATCATTTTTTGGTTTTAGATGTGGTTTTAACAAACACTACTAGTGATAAGATCTCAACCTGCAGAAGTCGATTTAGTGTCAAAACAGACGTTTTTTATTCTTACACTGGAGCCTTCGCCACATATTATTTGCCAAAAGGTTTTCAATGCGACGATGTTGCCCCTGGTAGTTCAATTGCCGGTCAACTAGCTTTTGAGGTTCCACCTTCCGAAACACCAAAAACCTTGACTTATGATACTTACAACGGCCCATTATACACGATTGATATACCTTAGTTAACAAGCGTCTTGAAATAAGGACAAAGCTACTAACCACCACTGGATAGTGACCAGGGCGGTTAGTAGCATGTGGCAGTAAAGATTATTCGTCTTCGTAAAGCGGTTTAGTAGCCCAGCCCATGACTACGTACGAGTGTTAACGTTTGACGGGTGGGAGATTCCACTTGGTTCGGAAATCTGCAATATCCTGCCATGAACTTGTGTCGTCCGGGCAATTAATTCCGGGAATTAACCTGGACGGGCGGCTCTGCTGGGTCGGTTGATCGTCCTGGACAAGTTCCACCAAATCGTCAGGTGAGCGGCGGGGCGTTGGTACGTTGTGATTGCTGTGTGCGGTGTTATAATTTTGCATGGTATATCTCCTTGATATGCTTGTGGCCGGTCGGCTCCTGGACAGAATTGACCGGCTATTTTAATTAATAAAAGTTGGGCTTAACCGAACAGGTCCGCCCTATCCCGTTCCTGCTGTTCCTGGGTGTACGAGGCCAGCTGGGCGGCAGTATCGGTGCAAATAGCCTTGATCTCCTGGACCTGGCTATTAAAGTCCTGGGCCGGGGCCAGTTCTTGTTTCTGGCGCATGAGGAAATTGCCGAAACAGGCGGCTACATGTTTGCAAAGGAACCGTGTAGTCGGGCAAGAGCAGCACACCGAGTAGCCGCCATCCGGGGCCGCTTCGATGCCGGTAGAATAGTATTTCCAGGGAGTAGCCGGGTCCGATGACCAAACCTTATACATCCCAAACGCCACTTCGACGATCTTCGGTTTCTGGGTCTGGGCGCGGAGGGTGGCGCGTTCAAGGTCGCGGCGGGTCTTTACTGTGAGTTCGTACATTGT
>JAYSYV010000992.1:0-12228 GCA_043727245.1 Chloroflexota bacterium
CTGTACAGATAGCCCTGGATTTCGTCACAATCATGGGCGCTCAGGAAATCCAACTCACTCTCCGTTTCAACTCCCTCGGCAATAACTTTAAGATTTAGACTGTGGGCCATTTGAATCGTAGCCAGGGTTATAGCCGAATTTTCGGAATCCTGGCCGATATTCTGGACAAAATAGCGGTCAATCTTTAACGTATCGAAGGGAAATTGCTTGAGATAGGTTAAGGACGAAAAGCCCGTACCGAAATCATCAATCGCTATCTGGATACCGAGCGACTTTAATTTGGTCAGGGTGGCGCGGGCAGTGTCCACTTCGTGAAGCAGGGTACTTTCGGTTAATTCCAGTTCCAGGTTTTCCGGGGTTATACCGGTTTCTTTAATAATCTGGGCCACTTTAGCCGTAAAATTCGGTTGGTATATCTGGCGACTGGAAACATTAACGGCAATGCGGAGTTGCGGCAGACCGGCATCCTGCCAGCTTTTCATTTTTAGACAGGAGGTTTTTAGCACCCAATCGCCAATCTCATGAATCATGCCGGATTCCTCGGCAATTGGGATAAATACCACCGGGGAAATAAAACCCTGTTCCGGGTGTTTCCAGCGTAAAAGGGCTTCCGCCCCGACTACCTTACCTTGCCGAACTGAAACCTGGGGCTGGAAATAAACTTCTAACTCGTTACGTTCGAGGGCATGGCGCAGGCTGGTTTCCAGTTTAAGCTGGTCCAGGGGACGGGTATTCATCTCAGCGCTATAGAACTTGAAATTATTGCCGCCCTGCTTTTTAGCCAGTTGCATCGAAATACGGGCATTGTTAAGTAAAACGTCCAATTCCATGCCGTCATCAGGGTGGCAGCCAATCCCCAGGCTGGCGGTAGTGTAAACTTCCATCTGGTCCAGGGTATAGGGCCGCTTAATTTTTTCCAGAATAGCCTGGCAAATCTGGGGAATAGCCAGGTCGGCACGATGGCCGGAAAGAATAATGGCGAACTCATCTGCCTGTAAGCGTGAAATGCTGGGAGAATCCCCCAGGCACTCCTGCAACCGGCCAGCAGCCACTTTTAAAAGCTGGTTTGCGTAATCAGACCCCAGGCTGTCGTTGATATGGGCAAAGCGGTCCAGGCTGAGATAAATTACCCCTATGACCCAGTCAGCCGTAGGTTGGGGAGGTGTCGCCCTTAAAAATTGTTCCATGAAACGCAATCGGTTGGGCAGACCGGTCAGGGTATCGTAATAAAGAGCTAAATTTAGTTTCGCCTCGACCTGTTGAATCTGGGTGGTAAAGCGCTGAGTCAGGACCGTTTGCTTGTCTAAGCGGCTTGAAATCGCATCCAATAAATCCATGCGGGTGTATGGTTTAGTCAGATAATCGTCCGCCCCTAACTTCATGCCCTGGCGAATATCGGATTTATCAGCTTTGGCTGTTAGAAATATAAATGGAATAGCGCTTGTTTTGGGTTGCGCTCGCAAGTTACTCAGGACACTATGCCCATTCCCTTCCGGCATCATAACATCACAGATAATAAGATCGGGGACCACTTTGCGGGCCATTTCCACGCCCAGCCGACCGGTTTCAGCCGTACTTACATCGTAGCCTTCTGCTTCCAACAAATCTTTGGCACTTGCCATAACAATCTTATCATCTTCAATTATCAGGATTTTTTTCATGTTTTTTACCAAAGAAGGCTATATAGGTTCACTTTGCCCCCATAATTATCTCAGAAAATCAAAGAAATTACAAATAATTATATGAATCTAGTTTGAGATTAAGAGCGTAAGCTAGTTTAACTGTTTACGATTGTGATTGAAATTACAAATTGATGCCACGCAAATTATTTACCAAACTTCGGAAACCAATTTGCCAACCTGGGTATTGCGCTTAAAACTGGAAAACTATCCTGAAATTGTTTATACTAGGGGCAATCTAAGAAGTTATGGAGAATCTTACCCGCACAACCTGTGGTCCGTTTTCTGGTAAAGGCCGAGGTGGAAACCATCTAGACTGGCCTCTGACAATTGTTATCGCTCGTCAAGGACTTTAGTTTACCAGACGGTTTGGTACTACTCAATGGTACAGATTTGCTACTTTAATGATAATTTGGTTCCGCTTTTGTGGAACCAACAATACTAATGGGAGAAAAATGCGTTATTTAACTTACAGTTCGGCTCAGGGGCCGCGCCTGGGCGCTTTACGGGGAGATCAGATTATAGATGTAGCCCAGCTTATGGGTGGTGGAGCGACATCGCTGCTAGAGCTGATTCAGGCCGGTCCCGCCCAATGGAAGGTCGTAGCCGAACGCTTTGGACAAATTCAAGAGGCTGAACTAACTTCCGGCAATTTAGCCCAGCCTTACAATGAAAAAATCGTGCTGGCTCCTATTCCTCGCCCTCTCAAGAATGTACTCTGCCTGGGCCGGAACTATTACAAACATTTCCTGGAAGGAGCAGTCGCCAGGGGTGAGGATGACAAGCCGCCCGCCGCGCCGATTTACTTTACCAAAGCGGTAACTTCGATTCACGGACCTTTCAGCCCGATACCTTTAGACGAAACTGTCACTCAGCAATTGGACTGGGAAGTCGAACTCGGCCTGATAATCGGGGTAGGCGGGCGCAAAATCTCCAAAGAAAACGCCCTCGACCACGTGTTTGGCTATACCGTTATCAATGACCTTTCGGCCCGCGATTTACAGTTCAAGCATCAGCAGTGGTTCAAAGGCAAGAGCCTGGATGCGTCTTGCCCGATGGGACCAATTGTAGTTACACCTGATGAATTGCCTAACCCGATTCACATTCCCCTCAGCCTGCGCGTCAACGGCGTGACCAAGCAAGATGCCAATACCGGCCAAATGATGTTTGATATTCCGACCCAGATTTCGGATATTTCTACCATCCTGACCCTGGAACCGGGCGATATTATCTCCACCGGTACACCGGATGGTGTTGGCGCATTTGCCAATCCGCCGGAGTTCTTGAAGGTTGGAGATATAATGGAAACCGAAGTTGAAGGCATTGGTATCATGCGGAACGAGATTGTCGCCGCCTCTTAAACGGTTTTAGAACCTATCTCAGTAAACTGCTTTATCAAACCTTGCACGTGTTACAGGCTAAGAATTGACTAATTGAGATAGGTTCTAAATTATTTTCTGACTTTTATTCTTAACAGCTAACAAATGTATTAGCTAGAAATATAATCAAATTATTATGAGTGAAACCTCCAAAACTATTCTTCTGACGGGCTACGAACCGTTCGACCGCTTCCCTTATAATCCCAGCGAAGTTATCGCTTTAGCCCTGGACGGCCTTGAACTTGATGGGGGATTTGTCATAAAAGGGGCGCAGTTGCCAGTTGATTGCGTTAAAATGCCTGGTGTCCTTTATAATTTAGTTGATCAATACCGCCCTCAAATAGTCATCGGTCTGGGGCTGGCCGCTGGCGATAGCGGCATCCGCATCGAACGGGTCGGGCATAACTGGTCGGAAATTATCGGCACGCCCGACAATGGCGGCCATACCCGGTCCGGTGTCCCGCTTCTTCCCGGTCAACCTGCCGCCTACACCAGCACCTTTCCGGCCACCCAGATTGTCACCGACCTGCTGGAAGCGGGTGTCCCGGCTTATACTTCTAACCACGCCGGGGGCCACCTGTGCAACGAGATGCTTTTTACAGCCTTACATGCGGTCAATACCGGAGCCTGGCAACCGGCCCCAGGTCAGGCCGCTATTATTTGCGGGTTCATTCACCTGCCCGCTACCCCGCAACTGGTCGCCCAGTTAATCCAGACCGACAAACATTCACGCAATATCGCCAGCATGAGCCTGGAATTGATGCAGCAAAGCGTCAAACTGACCCTGAACAGTATCGTTCGCTCGCTCTAACCAGTTGGGGGAGCTGGACAAAGTTTGAAACAACCGGGTATCGAAAATCTAGCACAGGCCGGTTCAACCGGCCAACTGCCAGCCCCAGGCATTACTAAAAAGCCTTTTTTACGGGCGGAAATGGCGGCTCTGCTGCTTGTGGCCGGGGTGCTGACAGTCTTTCAAATTGTCCTGGTCTACAACCTGACAGCCAGATTCAACAGCGACCCCGCCACCGACTTCAATATTTTCCTGAAATTCGCCCGCGCCGTCCTTGACGGTCAATCGCCCTACCAGCCTTACCAACCTTTGCAGGGGGCTTTCCAGGGTGAGTTGCGCTTTATATACCTGTATTGGGTCATCTTTTTCTATCTGCCCTTTGCCCGCCTGGAAACCGACCTGGCCCTGCACCTGTGGGCCGTAATCAACTTGCTCCTTTTGTTCGGGGCAGTCTGGCTGGGCTGGCGGGCCTACCTGCCTAAATGGCGAGGCTATTGGCTTTTGCCGCTCTATTGCCTGGCCCTGGCAGTCTGCTCCAATGCTATAATGAACGGGCATACCACCGTTATAATGCTGCTGGGTCTGGCCGCCAGCGCCTACCTTTACAGACAAGGTAAATTCTTTGCAGCCGGTTTACCGGCCCTGGTACTATTAATCAAACCCCAGGTTACTTTCCTGGCCGGGGCGGCTTTGCTGGCCCTGGTCGTTTACCAGTTAGCCCGGTTCAAGGGCATATACTGGAAATACAATAACTGGCCGCCGCTTTTAAAGTGGCTAAGTGGGGCGGTAGTTTCAACGCTGGTTATAACAGCGGTCAGCCTGGCGTTTGAACCGGATTGGCCCTTCCGGCTGGCCGGTGCTTTCAACGCCCAGCAAATCAACGGGCAAATCCAGGCTGACGGTACTTACCTGGAATTTTACAAGTCAATCTTTCCAAGTTGGCTGGAATTTCTGACCGGCTGGACTCAACCCTGGGTGGCCCTGGTTTCCGTCCAGGTCATGGCCGGTTTAGTGGTCTGGGGAAGTTTCAGGTTGTGGCAGTGGCGCGAAGATTACCCGGTATTCCTGGGAATTGGGCTGGCGCTGACCCTGACCGTCACCACCTATTCGCATGTCTACGACTTTCCTCCCCTGGTTCTGGCTGTCTTTATTGTCCTGGGGCAAACCGGGCGCGACTGGAGAGCCAGGGGAATTCGTCCGGTGCTGCTGCGGTCAGGCGCATTGGTGTTGCTCTTTACTTTACAGCCACTTAGCCCGGACTACCGCTGGTTTTACAGCCAGCCTTTTGTTATCACTCTATTGGTGTTGACCATCGCACCGGAAAAACCGGGAGCCGGTAAAAATCTTGCAAGCAACCACCACCAGCCTTCCGAAATCTAAGTTAAATGCCATCCTGACCTGGCCGGTCGGGTTGTTTGGGCTGGCCCTTGTTATCCGCTTCGGCTACGCCCTACAATTGCCTTTTCCGCCCCTGGACGACCCGGCCTATTATATCCAGGGAGCCAGGAGCTTTTTCAACGGCCATCCCCTGGACCTGGCAATTATCTGGAACTATCACCCTGCCCCGGCGACGGTACTGCATCCCGGCTTTGACTTCTGGATGCCCCTCACTTCCTTTCTGATAGCGGCCAGTTTTCTCTTGCTGGGCGATACGGCCCTGGCCGCCCAGTTGCCGGGCATTTTGGCCGGGTCCATTTTGCCAGTCCTGACTTTCTGGCTGGCCCGGCGAGTTTTCGCCAGCCTGGGTATAAATGGGCGTATTCAATTCAGGCTGGCAGGTGGATCTGGGTTGTATATTGCCTTAAATCCCTTGCTGGCCTATCAATCGGCGGTCCCGGACAGCCAGATGATTTATGCGGCCCTGGTAGCTGCCGCTATCCTGGTCTGGACCGGCTCGGAAGGTCCGGCCCGCAGCTTTGGCCTCGGCTTACTCCTGGGTTTGGCCTACTTAACTCGCAGTCACGCGGTCTTTTTGATAATAGCCTGGTTCCTTATAACGCTGGTCAGGCTGATAAGACAGCGCGACAGCCGCAAAGAAACCTTGAAACTGGCCGCTTTTACCATCGGCGGATTAGGGCTTATTGCGGGACCCTGGCTTGTGCGAAACTGGCTGACCTTCGGTTCTTTTAGTTCCCCGGCGGCCCTGGAAAGCGCTCTGATTTACAATTACGCGACCCTCTTTAACTACGAAACCCCCATAAATTTCGGCACTTTCGCCCACCTGGGCCTTGACAAAATCCTGCAAGCTCGGCTGATTGCCCTCTATAACGCCTGGGTGGAAGTCCTGGGAACCATGTTTGTGCCGACGGTTATACTGCCTGGAGTGGGAATTTTCCTGTTGTGGCGGCGCAATTCGGGACTGGTGGGCCGCTGGCTGCTCTATTGCCTGCTGCTGGGGTTGGGGTTGCCGCTGGTTTTCGTTGCGGCCAGTTCCACCGGCAGTTTTTATCATTCTTCAGGCAGCCTGGCGGCTTTTGGGGCGATTGGCTATATTTTCCTGCTCTATCTCGCCGGGGAATACTATCGCAAAATCAGACCGGACGGGGTAGCCTTTTTCCCGCTGTTATTAACCGCTCTGCTGGCAGTAGAGTTAGTCCAATTCGGGGTTAGTGTGGGCGGCACGATTGGCACACACCGCCACGACCAGGCCGTTTACGCCCGGTTGAATGATTGGCTGGCGGCAAACGCGATCAGCGGCCCCATTATCGCTGACGAACCCTCAACCCTGAATTACGCTACCGGGCGACCAGCCCTGCGGCTACCTTCGGACGAATCCCTGGAAGTTGTTCAAGGGTTGGCTAAACGCTATCAGGCCGGGTATATCGTCATTACAGGCTATTTCGGGCGCTACCCGACCGCCCTGGAATCGCCTGATAACAAAATCTTCCCGCTGGCTTATCAAGACCCCCAGGCTGAATTTGAAATTTATAAAGTTCCTTAAACCGGGTAGGAGGTTAATTCCTGGTGGCCTGTAACTTCCAGGCGGCAGATAAAGCATAGGCGTGGGGTGTGTACAATTTCGACAATATCGCCAACCTGCAAGCGGTCGTACAAGGCCGGGCTGAGGTCAAACTTGCGGACGGCCTGTTCTCCACCGCTCAACCCGCCATCGGCCACTACAATCAACCGCCGGTTGTCATTGCTGGTTCCGGTAACGCGCCACTTGCTCAGGACCGGCCCAACAGTCAATCTTTTCGGTCCTTTTACGTCCTTCTGCTTGCGACGAAAGCGTAAAAACATATAGCTTGCCATGACCATAGACAGCAGGGCAATTATCAGCAAAAGAAACCCCTGCGACGGGTCCATACGGGCGGCCCAGAAACCTTCCGACAAATAGTTAACGGCAATCACCAGGGCCACTGTTGAGAAGATTAGCCCCAACAAAGCGTCGGAATAAAGAAAAGTACGCATTCGCCAGTTAGGGGCATAGCTCAAACCCTCGCTGTGAAACTCGACCAGGGCCACTTTTTGCTCGGTGGATAAATCAGCTAATGGCAGCACTCGCAACCGGCGTACATAGTGGAAAAACCGGCTGAACGTGACTTCAACGTAATCGGCCCCATCCGTTGCCAGGAAATCTTGCTCGCAAAGTTCAAATTGGGCAAACCGGCCCGCCCGGCGATCCGACCAGGGCCGGACCTGGATTAGAAAACCATCGGAACGCATATCATTCTTTTCAATCCGGGCCACCAAACTGCCCGAAATCTTCCGCGAAGCTGACAGACAATCGCTAACAGCTAGTAGCGTATAGATTACACCGGCCAGACCCACCAGCCCAAAAACGGCCAATAATAAAGCCGGGAAAAGTTGCCAGCGCTGGAGCGGGAAATCCGGCTCATAAACATCCTGGGTTAACGTGACATCGCCCAGGCGCACTATGTAAACCTTATGGAGAGTGGGTGAGAAAGTGACCAGCGCGGGCAGGGCCAGTCCGGTAGTTTGCTGTTGCCGCGACAATTTCAGTATAAGGCTGGTCTTTAACTCAAACTCGGTAATCTGAGCGTCGCGGGTAGTGAGAGTAAAATGACCGGGGAGAGTAGAAACGGCAGGGCGACCGGTGATATTTACAATACCTTCCAGTTGACGAGGCGGTACAAACCCATCTTCCCAGAAAGCAGCCCCCCAAAATAGCCCAAAGCAAACCGTGCCACACGCCACCAGCGTCACAATTAGCCCAAATATTAACCTGGCTAACGGATGCTTTCGCCACATAAAACCTTACCTCACCCGCGGCTTTACGCCTAACTGGAGTTTCCAGTCGGGCCTTGCGGTTAAGGGAACAACCCGACCTTTGAGCCAGGCGTTCCCTACGTTAGTGCTTAATTCTGTGCCAGGTAGTCCAGCACCGCTTTGGTCATAACCTGAGTTCCAACCACCAGCGACTCTTCCTCGATGTCAAAGCCGGGATGGTGATGGGGGAAACTCTTGCCATCAGGCCGGCCCGAACCGACAAAGAAGTAGCAGCCCGGCACTTCGTTCAAGAAAAGAGCCATATCGTCGCTGCCCATAATTGCATCGGCCTCGATAACCTTATCCTGACCCAGGATTTGCCCGGCGCTCTGCCGCACAAAATCGGTCATTTTAACGTTATTTACCACCGCCGGGCAGCTATAAACCACCTCGAATTTAATGTCGCAACGCAGCGCTTTACCCAGGCTGACTGCGATTTCCTCAATCCGGTTGATCATAGTCTCGCGCACTTCCGGCAGGAAAGAGCGGACCGTCCCTTCCAGGATAACTTCAGGCGCGATGATATTGGAAGCAAAACCGCCGTGAATCGTCCCAAAGCTCAAAACACCGGCCTCTTTGGGCGCGATTTCCCGGCTGACGATGGTCTGAAGGGTATTGACAATCTGACAGGCCGCCATTACCGAGTCAATTGCTTTTTCCGGCTGGCTGCCGTGGCCGCCTCTACCCCGGACGGTCAGCTTGATGCTATCTACGTTTGCCATCGCCGGACCGGACCGCAAGGCAATCGAGCCGACCGGCTCATCGTTGCCCAGGTGAATACCCAGCGCGACATCTACCCCGGCCATTACACCCTGCTCAATCATCGGCTTGGCTCCGCCGACTATTTCTTCAGCCGGTTGAAAGAGGAATTTCACATTCCCGGCAAAATTATTGCGCTGGTTCGAGAGCAATTCGGCCACCGTCAGGCCAATAGCAACGTGTCCATCGTGGCCGCAGGCGTGCATAACCCCGTGGGTATGGCTTGTATACGAGGCATCCACCTCCTCTACAATCGGTAGAGCATCAATATCGGCCCGGTACAACACCGTTTTGCCAGGCCGATTGCCCCGCAAAGTCGCCACCACGCCGGTCTGAGCTATGCCGGTCTGGACTTCCATACCTAGCTTTTGCAGCCGGTCGGCAATAATCCCGGCGGTACGGTTCTCGGCAAAAGCCAGTTCCGGGTTGCGGTGAATATCGCGCCGGATAGAAATCAGGTCATCCCGGCGAGCTTCCACCTGCCGCTTGATTTCAGCGTTATCAATCATTTGTAGTAATCCTTTAATTTGGCGATCAACTCTAGCCTTCCCCAACGCCAAACCAGACTGAAAATTGGGGCTTGTTATAAGGTCTCCTGGTAGCTGGAAGGCTCAAAGCATTTCGTATAGATGAGCAGTTTTGAATCAGAGCGTTGCAAATTTAAACGCGAACAGTGCGTTTAATCTACTTTCCAATTCCTATAACTTCATTCTATCAAATTGCTATTCACTTTTCCAGGCACAAAGCAGGGGTAAAAGGGTCAGCTAAACTTTTCCAGGCGCTTGCCAAAAAAGAGGGCAATTTCGCGAGTAGCATAGAAAGCGTTGTTATAGCCGCAGAAAAAGAAATGGTTCTTCTGAAAATAATTGATGGCGGGGTAATTTTTAATCTGTAATTCCACCAGCAGACTGCGTAAGCGCTGCCGGTCGGCCCATGTCCGGGCTTCACTTAAAAGCTGGCTGCCAACGCCCTGCCGCCGGTAATCCTGTTCGACGGCGTGGGTGGTAATCCAGGCCAGGTGGCGGGTACTATCCACCGATATGCCGATATAACCCAGAATATCGGGCGGGGCTGGACGGTACAAAAGCGCCTGGCCTTCCTCGTCAATATGGAGGTCGGGGGTTTCGTCCATTAAAATAACCTGGTGCGGTTCCAATTCGACTGTTTCGGCCACCAAGAGCAGGTCGGTTTTTTTCCACTCGCCCAACAATTGCTGGTCGTTTAGCGGAGCCGCCACCGCCAGAGGTCGGGGTAAGCGGCTGGGGCTGAGGTTCATCTGGAAAATCGGCAGGTTGACCGAGGTGGACTTGCCCAGGATTTTATTACGCGGCCTTGCCATCGCCAGTTCTTCTTCATCCAATTCCGGCGGCTCTTCAAAACTCTCCTGCATTTGCCAGACATGCCGGGTGACATAACCAGCATCAATATCCAGGCAACGCGGCAAATCTTCTAACTCGGCGGGCCGAATACGAAATTTTAACAATTTAACTCTTCCTGTACCGGTTATAATTCCTGAACACTTTTTCTGCTATTAAAAATTATAACATGTAGCAACCCACCTTGGCACATTTAGAGAGATTATCCTTTGATAAGTAGGCTGAACCAGAAGGTTGAGCCTTTGCCCGAGTTATTACGTACCCCAATTTCTCCGCCGTGAAGTTCAATCATTTGCCTGGAAATTGCCAGTCCCAGGCCGGAGCTTTTCTCACCACCGGTCGGTTGGTTGGTCAAGTGGCTGTATTTGCTAAAAACGTGTGGTAAATCTTCGTCGGTCAGGCCCGGTCCCTCGTCGCTCACTTCAAACATCACGGCCTGTTCGCCGGCCCTGGTTCGCACCACAATTTTACACTGACTGCGCGGCGAATACTTGATGGCATTTCCTAAAAGGTTCTGGATAACCTGGACAATACGCCCCTGGTCCGCTTCAATCTCCGGCATAGGTTCTTCCAGCTCAAAAGTCAGGATTTGCCCTTTGCCAGAGGCATAACCCCTATTCAAATCGGATACCTCAAGGGCCAGTTGGTTCAGGTTAATTGCTTTCCGGCGTAAGACCAGTTTACCTTCTTCAGCCGCCTGGAAATCCAGAAAATCATCAATAGTCCGCTGCATTTCGGCAGTCTGGCGCACCACCATCGCAAGCAAATCGCGGGCCTGGTCAGTCATGGGCGCGCCAATCGGGACCAGCTCTTCGACCATCTGGGTCGCGACCAGGATTGAGAAAAGGGGGTTTTTCAAGTCGTGACTGGCAACCCTTAAAAATTCTTCTCTGAGAATAGCCAGTTCTCGTAACTTCAAGTGAGTGGCGACTCTGGCAAGCAGCACCGGGAAATCAATCGGCTTGGTAATGTAATCGTTCGCACCTAAGCGCAAAGCCCTGACAATAATGCGGCTATCTTCCAGGGCGGTGGTCATTATAACCGGCAAGTCGGCCAGGCTGTGTTTCTGCCGGGTGTAGGCTAATACTTCAAAACCGTCAATCCCGTCCATCATTATGTCAAGCAAAACCAGGTCAATTTTCTGGTGGTCTAATACATACAGAGCCTGTTTGCCGTTAGGCGAGATTACAACTTTATAACCGTCTTTGGTCAACCTCAGAGCAATAAGATGAAGGTTATCCAGGTTATCATCTACCACAAGCAGGGTAAAATTTTCAGGCTTCATAACAATTTCAACTGGTTTCTTACTCAAGTGGCTTTTTGAGAATTTTGATTTAATATATTGGGAGATGGCCCCAATTATAAACTATCTGCGACCTGAAATCTACAGCAATGTTAATATTATATATGTATTATTTACTCAACTCAATTGAATTTGGAAAGCCCACAATGTTTCCATTACCTATTATACACCACCCTTCCAGATAGATGGAATATATCTTGCTTAACATTAGTATTATATGGAGTGGAATTTCGCCGGGCCAGCAAATTAGAGAGTAATTGCACCGCGAAAAAGTATTTTCAAGAAGGGTATAAGGGTAAATGAAAAAATCCGGTAACAAACCGATATTTGTATTAATAATGCTGTTCCTGGGGCTGGCTTTGGGCCTGGGAGCCTGTGGAGATAGCAACCCCACCCAAACTTTAGAAACTCCCATACCAATTCCAACCGTTACGCCGCTGTCAGAGGTCAGCCCAACGCCCCAAGTGGCGGCCCCGGTCCCTACAGCCACGGTCACGGCCACCCCTGCGCCTACTGCTACACCTGTCCCGACTCAACAACCAGTCGTCCAACCGGCCCCTCCAGGTCCAACCGCTAAAGCAGGCCCAGCGCCGCAAAGCAAGGACAAAGAAAAGGATAAAGAAAAAGATAAAAAGGACCGCTAGATGAAATTAAAGGGGAATCAGAATGCGAGTAAACGATTTACTAAATTGTTTCGCAGATTTAGTAAATC
>JAYSYV010000993.1:0-4075 GCA_043727245.1 Chloroflexota bacterium
CTTGATTGAAAAGAAAGTCCAGATTATCCAGATTTCGCTGGGCTGGGGCGGTATATTCCCCGGTGACGGAACCGGCAAAATGGATGAAAAATTGGACGAAGCCCGCCGGGCCGGGATTTTGCCGGTAGTTTCGACTGGCAATTACGGCCAATCGCATTACATGGCAAACTTTAATCCCGACTCAAACGGGTTCCAGAACTTCAGCGGAAATAAACTCACCCTGAAATTGACTGCCGAAGCCGCCTCGGCCTGGGTGTCGCTGCGTTGGGAGGAACCCTGGGACGCGCCCCGTACCAACCTGGACCTCTATGTGCTGGACCCGACCCAGAAGCCTCTGGCGAGTTCCCGCAACGAACAGGGCCAGGGCTTTAGCAAACCGCCCACGGAATTGGCCCCTTTCAAGGCTAAACCAGGCCAGGTTTACTATATTCAGGTCAAAATGGCCGGTCCGGTTAAAGTTAACCAACTACCGGCGGGTCTGCGCTTTCACCTGTTCGCCTATAATGCTACCCTGGAAGAAGCTACCCCGGAAAGCAGCCTGGCTACCCCTGGTGATGCCCGTGGTGCGCTAAGTGTGGGGGCCACTGGCTGGCAAAATGACGGGTTAGAGCTTTACAGTTCACGCGGCCCAACCGGCGACAACCGGGCCAAACCGGACCTGGTGGGTCCAAGCGGAGTAACCGGGGCCGTTCTCAAGCAACCTTTCCAGGGAACCAGCGCCGCCGCGCCTCAGGTAGCCGGTACAGCGGCCCTGGTTTGGAGCGCCGCCCGTGAGCTTACCGCCGACCAGGTTTCGGCCTATCTCCAACGACATGCCCTCGACCTGGGAACGCCGGGACCGGACGCGTTCTTTGGCTTTGGTCGGGTCCGGCTGGGTTCCGAAGAAGCCGCCCGCGAAGGCTTGCCCGGTTTACTGGGTCCGGTCGCCAATGGCCCGCCCTTCAGTGACGAATTTAAATCGGCGGGCAGCGGTTTACCCAATAATTCTCTGGCCTTTTATAACTTGCTCGGCCCCACCGATACCCAGGGCTACCGGGTAATCGCTTTGCCAGGCCAGCTAAGTTGGAACTCTTACCTGGACCACTCTTTTGAAGAATTTCGAGCGGAAGTCACCATCCAACCTCTCACAAATCCCCCAACCCTTTTCTATGGCCTGGTCTTCTGGCAGCAAAGCCCCGAAAATTACTATTCCTGGCTGGTCAGCGGCCAGCGTTACGCTCTCCTGAAACGCAACGGTCCAGCCTGGACCACTATCAGCGATTGGAGCCAGGATGCGGCCCTACCAGGCAACACGAATTCCCTGGCCTTTAGCCTGGAAGCGACCGGTGGTTATTTACGTCTAAAATTAGATGGGAAAATCTTGCAAACCATCACCTTCAAGGAAGGTTCCAAAGCTCCACCGCCCCGGCAACTGGGCGGCAGATTTGGGTTTGGGGCAGGGCTTTTCGGGTCAAGACTGGTCCCGGCCAGCCTCATTCAGCCGGTGGTTACTTTCAGTCACCTGCTTATTACGCCCCTGACCACCAAATAAATCCGCCGTTTTAGCGGGAAACTCCAACCGAGTTTGAATTTGTAGAAGAAGCAACGAGTTTGGCGGCCTCAGCCCGGCTGATGACCGGCATATCGCCCGGCGTACTATATTTAAGGGCCGCGACTGCTGCACCCCAGCGCAAAGCCAGCCCCAAGCGTTCAGCTAAAAACATTTTGCTATCGTTTCCAGCCAGGAACCCGTAGAGCAACCCGGCTGCAAAGGCATCACCTCCGCCAATCCGGCCCACTTCCGCCGCCGTAAAGACCGGCTGGTTAATTATTTCGCCCTGAGTGGCACGACCCATCGCGCCATCTTTACCCATTGTCAGGACAACTGTCGCTTGCGGGTAATTCTCTTGAAGAAAACTAAGAGCCTGTTCCGGGGTAGTATCGTCGGTCAGGCCGTATATAAGGCGGGCATCGCGCAGCGGGGCAATAAGCAAATCAGCCGCCCTGGCGAAAGGCTCGCAACCGGCGCGAGCTTGCTCCGGCGTCCACAACCTGGCCCGGTAATTCAGGTCGAAACTGACCGCCCACCTGGCTTTTTTTGCCAGTTCGAGGGCATACAAGGCGGTCAGTGCCACCGAAGAACTGACCGCCGGAGTTATTCCGGTGAGATGTAGCACTCGACCCGTTTCAGGCTGAAAGATTTCGGGGGATAAGTCGCCTGGCTTCATCCGACTTAATGCGCTATTGGCCCGGTCGTAAACTACCGCGCTGCCGCGTGGGGCTAAACCTTCTTCCAGAAAATAAAGGCCAATCCGGTCCTGCTCGGTCCAGCTTACCCACGAAGTATCCACCCCGTAACCTTTTAGAGTATTGTCAATCAAGTAACCCAGGCCGTTCTGAGTCAGGCGCGAAATCCAGCTAACTTTCAGACCCAGCCGAGCCAGTCCAACCGCAGTATTAGACTCGCTGCCGCCAATTTCAATATCCAGGCTGGTCGCTTGCTCAAGTCGGCGCATCTGGGGTGGGGTCAACCGCAACATGGTTTCGCCCAGCGTTACTACATCATAGTGGTCTGCCATCTGTCCTCAAACAATCTAATTTTCCGTTCAACGTTTTATACGTTACGACCTATCCGAACCTGTTCCAGGTAAGCGGCCGCTTTCTGGCGGATAGCCGTCCAATCGCCCGCCGCGATCAGATTTTTATCAACCAGATTGCCGCCGACTCCGACCGCAATCGCGCCGTTCTCTATAAACTGGGCCGTGTTTTCGAGGCTAACTCCGCCGGTTGGTAATAATTTCAGTTGCGGCAAAGGCTCGCGCAAATCCTTGAAATAGCCCGGCCCAAACGCCCTGGCCGGAAAGACCTTAATCGCGCTGGCTCCGGCGTTCCAGGCCGCTAAAATTTCGGTTGGGGTCAAAGCGCCGGGCATAATGGCGACCTGCCGGTCGTTGCAAACCTTTATAGTTTCAAAATTCGTAACCGGCGTGACTACAAACTGTGCGCCTGCCGCCAGGGCGAACCGCGCATCTTCCGGGGTCAAAACCGTACCGGCCCCGATTACGGCCTGACCCTGTTCAAATTCGGGGAAAGTCTGCTTGATTTCGGTCAGAACCTTCAGGGCTAAAGGATTGGTCATGGTAAATTCCAGTGAAGTAATCCCGGCATCCAGCAAAGTCCTGGTCAGGTTAGCGGCCTGGCTTAAATCATCCAACCTGATTACGACCACTACGCCACCCTGGCCCGTAATCCGCATAACTTCTTCTTTAGTAATATTCATAGCCATCTAAATGTAACCTCTTTTTTTGCAAAATTAGCTTCTGCACCTCGAAATTCCCTGATGTTGCGGAAAATGTTCAGGCCAAATTGATATTAATAAATAAGCCGGTAAACCTTGACAAATGAGTAATTATAACTTAATATTGTTATATCATTATAATGAATTCTTGTCAATATAGACCTTATTACTTAGAAGTAACCTTTAAAATGAGCATTGTTGACCCGAACAACCCGTTACCCCTTTACGCCCAGGTCAAAGAAGCCCTACAGCGCGAAATCAAAAAGAATATGCGGCCCGGCCAGAGTCTACCCATCGAACCCGAACTGGAAAAGCGTTTCGGAGTCAGCCGGGTAACTATTCGACGCGCCCTGGAAGAATTGGAGTCAGACGGGCTGATTATCCGCAAACAGGGCCGGGGAACTTTTGTTCGCGAGCCAAAAATCGCCCAGGAACTGACCCGTCTGATTTCCTGGGGCGAAACTATTCGCCAGAGCGGCCTGGAACCGCAAACTGTCACCTCTGAGCTGGATTTAATCGAACCGGCCCAGGAATTAATTAACAGCCTTGAATTACTGCCGGGGACAAAGCTGATCCGTATCCGCCGGTTGCGCTACGCCAGCGGCGAACCAATCTGCATAATGACCAACTACCTGCCCCAGGGTCTTATTCCCGACCTGGAACAAACCGGGCTAAAGAAAGATTCGATTTATGAATCGATGGCCTATTACAACCTGAAACCGGTCCGGGCTTTTGATAAAGTCGAAGCCAGGGCCGCCACCGCCTGGGAGGCCAGCCAGTTGCAGGTGGCGCACGATT
>JAYSYV010000994.1:0-1222 GCA_043727245.1 Chloroflexota bacterium
TTAGGAGCTCCCATGAAACTCCAAACCTGCTCTATTTCAGAAGTCCAGTTAACGTAATGGTTATGGATAAAATCCACCGAGTTTTTAGTAATGCGCTCACGTAGGTCTAAATCACTCAGCCCCCGGACAATTGTATCCGCCAGAATAGTAGGGCTGGCTTCGGCCAGTAAACAGTTAACCTCCGACTCAAGCAGCCAGCGAGTAGCCGGATTAATATTAGTCACGACCAGGCAACCGCTGGACATTAGCTCAAGCGGCAGATAAGAAGGATGGCGCGTAAACATCATTACAAAGCCAACATCGCAGGTACGATAAAGCTCGGCGGTCTGCTCGTAAGATAACAGGCCTAGATTTTCAACTACCCCGTCCAGGCCATAATCGACCGGACTCCAGTTAGCTCCTGCGGTGACGATACGTACTTTGTCACCTAATTGGGCTTTTACCCTGCGCAAAGCCACCGAACCCAGTTCAAAGCCGTTGCGAGGGTGTCCAGGGCGGCCATAAAAAAAGACGGTATAGGGTGGCTTTTTAGCCAGCGGCGAAGGCCGGTCCCCCGGCTTGAAAAGGCCGGTATTTACCGCCGGAGTAAAGCTGGTGGCCTGCCCGCCATAGTAACCCACATAAATATTTCTAAGGGTAGCCGTATTGGTGATGCCATAAAAGCCCATGCGCAAGGTAGCCTGAACCTGGGCCGAAATGGACCCGGCCGGGTAAAAAAGCGGTTCATAGTCCTGGATGAAGTTAAACTTGCGTTTAGTCTGATTGTAGCGAAGTAAATAATAGGCCGTAAACCATAAAGTACTAAAAGCCGCATCGGTTGGTTCAAGCTTGCTCACATCATCCAGGGTATCTAATACTACGACTTTGCTATCCGCCAGCTCTGGAAAAGGGGCGCTAATCATGCTAAGGGCTTTTTGGCTGGTAAGGTAATTATTGACGATTACAAACTGGGTGCTTACTCCTTTTTGGCGATGGAAATAAGCCGCAAAACGTAAAATAGTGTGCATACCACCGTAAAAAGCATGGTCAAAGACCGGTAAAAACCAGGTTACACTTTTTATTTCTAAGGCATTTAGATTATTTGTGTGAACCTCCTGGCTCTCCTTCAGCAAGGACTGGCTGAAATCGAGCCAGGTAGCAAACATACTGGCTTCCCGGCTATAGGTATCAATTTCGGCTGCTTTAGGGGCCGCCAGGGCCTGGTTGCTTTCCTGTTGCAACT
>JAYSYV010000995.1:0-4072 GCA_043727245.1 Chloroflexota bacterium
TGTGTTAAGACCTGAAAACTGTCCTAATCTTCGTCCTGAAGGTTGCAATAAATATGTGGCGTACTATATTTAGTATGTTGTTAATTCTATTACACTATAAATAGGATGCCTACTTAAAAATTAAATCTAAACGTCAAAAGTTTCTTAATTTTCATTAATGTGAAAATTACTACGGCTATTCTAACAGATGTTGTCAAGAATTGAAAAAGCAATTTGAAATGTTTTAATAAGCGAAAGTTTAGCATTTTTATGTGGCAAATTGATAAAGATATTCTGAGAATCTTCCAGGCTTCAAATGGCTTGAATTTAATTGACCTGATGGTTGAGCGGACCCCATTCTTTGTATTAACGGTAGCCTACACCGAAACTGTCCAGATACCGGGCGTTAGTGGGGCCGGTGTCACCGGGCAGTTGCGCGAGTTGACCGCCCAGGCCGATGCCGAAATCCTGGCCCACGGTAAAGCCCTCTGCTTGCCTGAAGGCGTGCCTTCCAATCCGACCGGAGCGCCCGGCCCTTCTATTATAACTCAGGCCGCCTTTGATTTAATACCTGCTATGGGCTACGTATGTGTTGATGCGGGCTTAAAAATTGCGCCCGATGTGCCAAATATTATATCTCCGGTTGGGGCTGGACCGGCCAAAGCGGTTACAACCGGGCAGGCGTTAGGAACAGATGAAGAACAGGCCAGTCTTTTGTTTGCCGAAGGCTGGCGCATCGGGAAAAGTCTGGGCCGGGCTAATGCCGTCAAAGGCTATCTTATTCTAGCCGAGAGTGTGCCGGGCGGCACGACAACTGCCCTCGGTGTATTGTTGGGGCTGGGACTGGATGCCGAACAGCGAGTTAGTAGCTCTATGCCCGGCAACAACACCCACGCCCTTAAACTGAAGGCCGTCCTGGCCGGTCTGTCAGCCATCGGGCAAACTAAAGGGGCTTTTGCCCGGCATCCTTTGCGGGCGGCGGCCAGCCTGGGCGACCCCATGCAACCTGTTGTTGCCGGTATGGCCCTGGCCGCTTCTGAATATTGCCCGGTAGTGTTGGGCGGCGGTACTCAGATGGCAGCGGTCCTGGCCCTGGCGGCGGCTCTGTGCCGCTTTCCTGGGGGGAATATAAAAGAGGCTGACCTGGCCCAGGTCAGGTTCGACCGGATTGGCCTCGCCACCACCGGGTGGGTGGCTAACGACCCGGCGGCTGACCTGGCCGGGCTGGCTGCTGAAATTGAACAACGCTTCGGACCGCTTGGCTCACCCTATTTTGCGGCCAACCTGGATTTCTCCACCTCGCTTTACCCTTTAATGGCGCTATATGAGGCAGGTTACGTCAAAGAAGGAGTCGGGGCCGGGGCGGCTGCGCTGGCCGCAATGCTGGCGACCGGCTGTTCAGTTAAAGATTTTCTACCTTCCGTTGAAGCCGTTTACCGGCGCATTGTGTTGAACGTTCTACCCAATTGCAATTAACTAACCGGGCAGTGTAGAATTTAGTCTGGTAAGCAATAAAAGAATTTAATGAAAACTATTCTATAGAGAGTTAGAGCCAGGCCCGTGAAAGCAGCCAAATTTATCAAAAAACAATCAGTGAATTCAAAAACGAAAACAAAATCCAGGTCTTTCAAGCGTTTAGGGCTGATGGCCCTGGCTGGCGGTGCGTCAGCGGGGCTGGTTTCCCTGGGGGCGGCCCGCTACGTTGTAAACGAACTGGTCAAATTTAATCCGATAGAGCGTAACGAAACTTATTCTTTTACGCCTTTTGAAACTGAGGTGGATTTCGAGGAAGTCGAATTTCCCACTGCCAATGGCCGTTTATTAAAAGGTTGGTGGCTGCCTCGCCCTGACAACAGACGAGTGATAGTGGCAGCCTGCGGTTATCGTGGCCGCAAGGAAGATGTCCTGGGCATAAGCTCGATTCTGTGGCGAAATGGCTACAATGTGCTTTTGTTTGACTATAGGGCGCATGGGCCGGGCCGGGCCGCCGATGAATTAGTTACCCTGGGTCATCGCGAACTAGAGGATTTGCAAGCGGCGATTAAATATGCCCGTACTCGCCGGGAGAAACCCCTGCTGGGCCTGTTAGGCGGCTCGATGGGCGGTTCGGTGGCCCTGTTGGCGACAGCCCGCGACCCGGAGGTATTGGCAGTCTGGGCCGATAGCGCCTTCACCAGCCAGCGCGAAATTCTCAATCACATCTGGCATCTCCAGACCCGCCTGCCCGCTCATCCGGTGCTGGATTTGGCAGAACGGCTATTTGAATCGCGCACCGGCCACCGCTGGATAGATTTTGCTCCCATTGATGAACTGGAAAAACTGGGCAACCGTCCAGTCTATCTGGTTCATGGAGCCAGCGATAGCAGAGTGCCAACCGACCATGCCTATCGCCTGTACGCCGCCGCACCCGGTCCCAAAGACCTCTGGATTGAAGACAATATAGAACATTGCGGGGTTTATTTTGCCCGGCGACCCGAATATGTACGCCGTTGCCTGAAATTCTTTGGCGAGTATCTGGTGGACCTGGATAGTCCCGGCCCGGTGAGCAAAGGTAGGAGTTAATTATATGGAAGGAAGATTGCACCAACCCGAACGGCTTAGTCCGCTTGTCCAGCGCCTACTGGCTCCTAATCCCGGCCCGATGACCCTTACCGGCACGAACAGTTATATTGTCGGTCAGGGCCAGGATTACCTTGTAATAGACCCCGGCCCGTCTATCGAAAGCCACGTCCAGGCTCTGGCTCAGTCGGTAAGTCAGGCGGGCGGGCAAATCAAGCTAATCCTGATTACTCACGGACATCCCGACCACTATCCGGGCGCTCTGGACTTGAGCCGTCTGGTAGATGCCCCGGTTGCGGCCCATTCCAATGCCGCTTTTCCGCATACTGTAAACCTGAAAGACGGTCAGGTGATAAAGGCCGGTGGGGCCAGCCTGACCGCTATCTTCACGCCCGGTCATGCGACCGACCATCTTTGTTTCTTTTTGGCCGAAGAAAAAGCCCTTTTCACCGGCGATAATATTCTCGGCGTTGGTACAACGGTAGTAGCCCCGCCTAAAGGCGATATGGCTCACTACCTGGCTTCATTGCGTCTGCTCAATACGAGTTGGAGCCACGCCCAGGTAATTTATGGCGGTCACGGCCCGGAGATAAAAAATCCGGCTGCCAAAATCAAAGAATATTTGGCCCACCGCCAGGCCCGGCAGCAGCAGCTTATGGCAGCCCTGGAAATGGGCGATAGTACTATCTCGCAACTGGTCGAGCGAATTTACCAGGATGTTGACCACCGTCTATGGCCCGCCGCTGCCCGTCAGGTTTTAGCTTACCTTGTAATGTTAGAGCAAGAAGGTCAGGTTAAAGCCCTGGAAGTTTTCCCGGCTGTGGCTGATTTGGCCGGACAAGCCCTGCTTAATCCCTCTTCCGCCATCGACCCGGTAGCAGCGGCTGAATTAGGAATTTCCCACCAGGAAGACCAGCCGCCGGAAAGGCTTAAACGCTATTCGCTGGTCCTTGTTTAGAATTACCGGGTGATACGACCTATTTTTTTCAATACTTTATAACCTGCCATAAGATTGACGATACGGCAGGAGAGAAGCACCAGGTAGTGCTTGCAAAGAAATTATGAATAGATAGATGAAATACTCAGGTAAATTT
The DNA here is from genome assembly GCA_043727245.1 of Chloroflexota bacterium. Lineage (GTDB taxonomy): Bacteria > Chloroflexota > Chloroflexia > Chloroheliales > Chloroheliaceae > 54-19. The sequence continues at coordinate 3,633 of JAYSYV010000995.1, forward strand.
TCTTAAATATAAATTTAGCCTGACTCAAATAGACTTAAAATGCTACATCCTGAAACCAGCCGGGTTTAGCATTTTAGATTTATCCGATGTTTATAGTATTTTTATACAATCAAAAATATTAAAATAACCTTAAAATAGGTCTATTGAACTTATTTTATTTAACAATAGTATATACACATATAAAAATCGTAAATTGTAACCTCAAAAACATCGTATAGTTAGCCTAATAGAATATTTACTCGATTAAAAAATTTAATTTGTTTTGTAACACTAATATTAACTATTATTTGTTATAATTCTAACATTGACCTGGACGAGTCAGTAGTAATTTACTTACCGTCAATCTGAGAAAGTTATTTGGCTGTCAATAAATTTACATGTGTTATTAGACCATTTATGCTAGATCGAAATTTTTGAATGGTTCGGATACAGATAAGCTA
>JAYSYV010000996.1:0-12215 GCA_043727245.1 Chloroflexota bacterium
GCCAGTTGCGCCTCCGGGCAACTTATGTTACATTTTCGGGGTGCTTCCAATATTAAACAACCAATTTATGCCCTTACAAAAACATCAATGCCCCTGATAGATGAAGTTAATCCCTATATTGCCGGCGACGAAAAGTACTGGCTGGCTTTTAGCCGGGTCGGCGGAATTGGGGTTGTCCGGTTGCGGCGGCTTTTTGATTACTTTGGCAGCCTGAAACTTGCCTGGGAAGCCAGGTCCGGCGACTTTATGCAAGCCGGCCTTGAACCAAAGTTGATCGAACGAGTCTTGAACTTCCGGCCTGTTTTTGACCCTGACCAGGAGATGGAACGGCTGGCCTTGCAACAAATCGAGCTTATAACTCTCGGTTCGCCCGGCTATCCCGAAAGACTGGGCCAGATTGATAATCCGCCGCCGGTACTCTACCTGAAAGGCTCTTTGCTGCCGCAAGATAACCTGGCCCTGGCGGTTGTCGGCACTCGCCAGGCCACCAACTATGGCCGGACTGCTACTTCCAATATTTGTACTGAACTGGCCGAGCAAGGTGTAACAATAGTAAGCGGACTGGCAAAAGGTATAGATACTATCGCTCACCAGGCCGCTTTACAGGCCGGTGGCCGGACTCTGGCGGTGCTGGGCAGCGGGGTGGATGTAATTTATCCATCCGAAAACCGGACGCTGGCAGCCCGAATAACCGACCCGACCGCGCAGAATGGTGCAATTATCTCGGAATATGCCCCCGGCACGCAACCGGAAGCGGCTAATTTCCCGCCGCGCAACCGGATAGTGAGCGGGCTGGCCCTCGGCGTTTTTGTGGTTGAGTCGAATATCAAGGGCGGCGCTTTAATTACGGTGGATTTTGCCGTTGAACAGGGCCGTGATGTCTTTGGGTTGCCCGGCAGCATTTTCAACTCCACCAGTGCCGGGGTCAACCGGTTAATCCGGCAAGGTTCGGCCCGGTTAGTCACCAGCGCCGAAGAGATTATGGAAGAATTGCGGCCAGGCGGTATGTTTGATGCCCAGGACCGCCAGACCCACCTGGAACTGACCCAGACCGGTGATACCGAGGTGGAACGCCAGCTACTTAAAATTTTGCGCCAGGCCGGGGAACCGTTACATATTGACGAGGTTTGCCAGGAAGCCCGCTTGCCCGCCAATGATGTAAGCGGTCTACTGGTCATGCTTGAACTCAAGGGGCTGGTGGTGGGCATGGGCGGGATGCGCTACGGGTTAACTCGTCTCGGACAATAGAATTTAGGAATTAACTTGAATCACTCTTTCAAACCCAACCAAAAGGTTATTCTCTGGGTTATCCTGCTCACTCTAAGCTTACTCCTGGTTCTATTTCTGAGCAATTTCTTCAACGAAGCCACCACACCGACCGCCCTTGCACCTACTACCAGACTACTGGTAGCGACTACAGCGGTAGTAATACAAACCCCACCAGCCACAGCTATCCTGGAACCCAGCGCGACCCAGGCGATGGACCCGGTTCATTCAGTAACGCCGGTCGTCACTTTTCCGATTCAGACCAGCCTCAGTCCCACACCTGGCCCAAAAGCTACCCAGGCTAATTATGGACCTTTGCCTGGCTCACCTGCGACCGTTGACCCTAAATCCGAACTCTTTAATCCCGGTCCCGGCCAGGCTCTCCCTAAAAACTCGCTGGTAGTCGGTACGTCCACCGGCCTATACCTGCTAAATCCTTTGACTAATTCCGTGAAATTGCTGCTAGGCAATACCAGTTTCATGGAGCCGAAAATCTCACCGGATGGACAGCGCATCGCGGTCTTCCGGCAAGACTCAGTAAGCCGTCAATCACAACTGGTGCTGGTGGACCTGGGCGGCGGAGTGAAACCGGTCAATTTTGATAACGGCGGAGTAGTCCTGGCGGCGGCCTGGTCGCCCGATAGCAAAATGCTGGCCTTAACCCGCGCCACCGATTCTAATAACGATGGCCTGGCCGATGAATTCGACCTGACCACACTGGTCATTTACGAGGTAGCCTCCGGCAAACAGCAAGCCGTTGGCGTGGGTGGATTTGCGGCCTGGTCTGCCGATGGCCTTCGGCTGGCCTATATTATTCCGGGCGCAACCGATAGCACGCTCGACCCGACTACCCGGCAGTTGCGGCGCGGTCCAAATGCCCTGGCTGTCTATAATTACAGCACCAAAACCATACGCACTTTGCTGGAAGCTAAAGGCCAAGCGTTCAGATTGGCAAATGCCAGCTTTACACCTATTCCACCGGATATAAAACTGGACCTGCGCTACTTCAAAGCGGTCACATGGCATCCCGACAGCAAACATTTTACCGCCAGCGTTGACGCTATTGGGCCGAACGGTTTGAGGGCCGGAGTAATTTTGACGCTTACTGTAGACGATACCACACCCAGAATTTTGACCGCTGCCGGGGATGCAGCCGGGAAAGTAAGCTGGTCGCCCGATGGAAAAGCATTGGCCTTTGAAACCTTACCCCGATACCCGGTAAACGTTACCAGTGACAACCGGGTCGCCCTGTTAAACGAAGCTAATCTTGATAACAGCGCCCCAGTTAAGACTCTGCTTGGTGCTGCGTCTGACCGTTCGGAAACCCGCCGTCCGGTCTGGTCGCCCGACAGTCAGCAATTAGCTTACCTGAAAGGTGATTATTCCATTCTAACCCTGGCCGATTCGACCGGCAAATATCCCAGGCATCTTCTGTCGGGTTGCCTGGGGTTTGACTGGTTCTAAGTATCTAAATTTAGCAAGAAATCGAGGGAGAGGCACTTATAGTCAGGTCCAGTGGCTCGTCAAGGTAAATAGTTACCGACTCAGCCTGGGGGATGGCCGCTACCCCGGAAGCAAAATTGACGGAAACCAGCCGGGCTTGCGCGTGGGGTTCGGCGAGCAGGGGTTGAAGGGCCGCCTTACTAAGTTTAAATAGGCAAATGAGGTATAGTGCTGAAAGGTTCAGGTATGGCCGGACAGCACGCAATAGTTAACCGAGTCACTTAAATCAGTCATATAGATTGATTTTGTATTTATGACCTCAAGTTTATCAAATTTGCTAATCTTTGGCTCTCATTATTAGACAAGTTCTTAACAGAGTAGTAAATTAAAGGAAAAGAAATTCTGGCAGATATAGGTATTAATTATTTCTGCTTTTTAGAGTTTATCATCGGCGATAAAATAGAAGGAGGCCTACTTGGCACTGCGTATCGTACAGGTTGGATTGGGTAACTGGGGGCAGGACTGGTTTAAAAATATCGCGTCCAAATCGGAAGATTTCGAGGTAGTCGCCTGCGTAGATACAGACACCGCTATGCTGGCACGTGTCCAGGCACTTGGCATAGCCGCCGAACGCTGTTACACGAGTGTCGAACAGGCTCTGGAAAGGGTTGAATGCGATGCCGTGTTGATAACAACGACGCTGCCCTATCATGTGCCGGTGGCACTGGCAGCCCTTAAAGCCGGTCGCCATGTGCTGGTCGAAAAACCTTTTGCTCCAACGGTGGAAGAAGCCCGGCAGGTGGTGGACCTGGCGGCAGAAAAAGGACTGATTGTAGCGGTCAGTCAAAACTATCGCTACTACCCGGCGGTGCGAGCCGTAATGGCTTTGCTACATGAGAATATTGTGGGGGCTGTACACACCGTTAATATTGATTTCCGGCGTTATATCAAGCAGACCTTCGAGCCAGGCTTTCGCCACTATCACCTCACCCAGCCGCTCTTGCTGGACATGGCTGTACATCATTTCGATCTCATGCGTGGAGTGCTTGGGCAAGAACCGGTGGTGGTAGCCTGTACTACCTGGAATCCGCCCTGGAGCAAATACGTAGACCCTCCGGTGGGAGCGGCCACAATCACCTTCGATGGCGGCACGGTCGTCAACTACCGAGGCAGTTGGATTAGTTCCGGTGCGCCAACCCCCTGGGCAGGCGAATGGAAAATCGAGGGCGAAGCCGGAGAGATAAGCTGGTCCAGCCGGGCCAATGTTGGAGTGAGTGCCGAACGAGTGAGCGTACGTCCGCTTGGGAAGCCACCCCGGCGCGTTGAGATTCCAGCCCTGACCCATATCGACCGGGCCGGAACGTTACACGCTTTCGCGGAAGCTATCCAATCAGGACAGGAGCCGGAAACAGCGGGAAGGGCCAATATTGGGAGCCTGGCCCTGACATGGGCCACCATTGAGGCCGCCACATCCGGCTTGCCTGTGCGGCTGCGCTAATTTTAAGCTAATTGAAACTCAGATGAAGTTGCCTGAAAGGTCGCGTCCGATTACGCCCCATTCTGTCTGAAAACCCTGCTTAGATTATAAAGAAACCCCTGACTATTTACGGTTTCAATAAACCAATAGTCAGGAGGTTTCTTTATTTCTACATTCAAAACGGACAGGTTTAGCTTTACCGGTAACACCAGACCTGTAAAGCTAACATTGCGATTTAGCCCTGCGAAATGAGCTGGCGCAGCACGTAAGGCAAGATGCCGCCGTGCCGGTAATACTCAATTTCAATCGGGGTATCAATCCGCATGATTAGCTGCACCTGCTCAGTTTCACCATTGGCTCGGTGAATGACCAGTGTGACATCCTGGCGCGGGCGCGGGTTTTCTTCCAGACCAACGATGTCGAAAGTTTCGGTCCCGTCCAGCTTCAGAGTTGCGGCGTTAGTGCCTTCTTTGAACTGCAACGGCAGCACGCCCATTCCGACCAGATTGCTGCGGTGGATGCGCTCGAAACTTTCAGTGACAACTGCGTTCACGCCCAGCAAGCTAGTGCCTTTGGCGGCCCAGTCGCGGGAGCTACCTGTGCCGTATTCCTGCCCGGCGAAAATCACCAGGGGTGTACCGGCGGCCTGGTACTTGATAGCTGCGTCATAAATACTTAGCTGGTCGCCGTGCGGCTGGAAGAGCGTCACGCCACCTTCAGTGCCTGGAACCATCAGGTTCTTGATGCGTACATTGGCGAAAGTGCCGCGCACCATCACCCGGTCGTTTCCCCGGCGCGAACCATAGCTATTGAAATCCTCTGGATCGACACCTTTTTCAATCAGGTACAGACCAGCAGGTGAGGATTTTTTGATCGAACCAGCCGGGCTGATATGGTCGGTCGTAACCGAGTCGCCAAAGATTGCCAGGGGCCGGGCGTTCTTGATATCCGCAAAGCGGCCCGCTTCAATGCTGAATTTCTGGAAGAAAGGCGGTTCCTGGATATAGGTCGAATGAACGTCCCAATCGTAGACATTGCCGGTACTGGTCGGGATTTCATTCCACAAGGGGTTCTGCTCGGCAAAGTTACTGTAAAGTGCGCGGTAAGTCGCCGGGTCGGTGGCGGCATGTAACACGCCTAGCACTTCCTCGCTGCTCGGCCATATGTCCTTCAAGAAAACGTCCTGACCGTCCTTGCCTTGTCCCAGCGGTTCAGTTGCCATATCAATATCAACCCGTCCGGCCAGGGCAAACGCCACCACCAGCGGCGGACTCATGAGGAAGTTAGCTTTGATACTCTGGTGGACGCGGGCCTCGAAATTACGGTTGCCGCTCAATACACTGGCCCCGATCAGGTCGTTCTGGATGACCACATCTTCCACGCGAGGGTCCAACGGGCCGGAGTTACCAATACAGGTTGTGCAGCCATAGCCGACCAGATTAAAACCAAGCTGGTCCAGGTAAGGTTGAAGGCCGGTCTTTGCCAGGTACTCGGTGACAACCCGTGAGCCTGGAGCCAGTGAAGCTTTGACCACCGGGCGCACCGTCAGGCCATGTTCGACCGCTTTCTTCGCCAGCAAACCGGCTCCTAACATAACACTCGGATTAGAAGTGTTGGTGCAGGAGGTAATGGCTGCAATCAGTACGTCACCGTGACCGAGCGTTTCGCTGGCCGGCGGGAAATTCTGTGGCGTTATTTCGGTCACGCGATCCGGGGTAGGCCGGTTGTTCATCATTTCTTCTTCGGTCAGGATGCTGGTATTCCGGACCTTTTCAGGCATAGGATGAGTTTCCTGGGCCTGTTCCCCGCCACCGCTAACATGGCCGTCATCAAGCTTTTTCGTGACCCCGATTTCAGTCGGGTAAGTTTTTTCCAGGTCTTCCAGCGACTTGTTATAGCCATTCTGCTGGACCGGGCGGGTCAACAAAGATTTGAAAGTGTCCTTCAACTGGCTCAAAGGGATACGGTCCTGGGGCCGTTTCGGTCCAGCCACCGCCGGTTCAATTGAAGCCAGGTCCAGTTCCACCACGGTACTGTAATCAATCTGGCCCTTTTCCGGCATCCCGAACAGTCCCTGGGCTTTGAAATAGTTACGGAAAGCGTTAATCTGGGCCTCGGTACGGCCTGTAAAGGTCAGGTAATCGCAGGAACGTTCGTCTGGCGGGAAGTAGCCCATAGTTGCGCCGTATTCAGGAGCCATATTGGCAATGGTCGCCCGGTCAGTAAGAGTCAGGGAAGCCGCCCCTTCGCCAAAGAACTCGACAAACTTGCCGACCACTTTAGCCTTGCGTAAGATTTCGGTAATCCGCAGCACTAAATCGGTGGCGGTAACACCATCATTCAAAGCTCCGCTCAGGTTAACCCCCACCACGTCGGGGGTCAGGAAGTAGACTGGCTGACCTAGCATACCGGCTTCAGCCTCGATGCCACCGACACCCCAGGCCACGATACCCAGGCCATTAATCATGGTCGTATGCGAGTCGGTCCCGACCAGCGTATCAGGGTAATAGATGCCTTCTTTTTCAAACACGCCCCGCGCTAAATATTCCAGGTTGACCTGATGGACGATACCTATTTCCGGCGGCACGACTCTGAAACTCTCGAAAGCCTGTGTACCCCACTTCAAGAACTGGTAACGCGCCCGGTTGCGTTTGAACTCCATGTCCATATTCTTCTGGAAAGCGTCGCTCACTCCGGCGTAATCCACCTGCACCGAGTGGTCAATCACCAGCTCGACCGGTACAAGCGGCTCGACAATACTGGCATCTTTACCCATGCGGGCGGCGGCATCACGCATCGCGGCCAAATCCACCAGCAAAGGCACGCCGGTAAAGTCTTGCAGCAAAATCCGGGCGACCACAAAAGGAATTTCCTCGGTCCGTTCAGCGTTAGCCGCCCAGTTCGCCAGGGTCCGAACATCCAGTTCGCTAATTTTCTGGTCGTCATAGTTTCTTAAAACCGACTCTAACACCACTCTGATGCTGACGGGCAACCGAGAGATTGGCCCAACCCCTTCTTTTTCCAACTGGGGCAAGGAATAGTACTGACCAGTCTGGCCGTTACCCAGGTCAAAGCTTTGCAAAGTGTTAAATAGGTTATGTGGCATAATTTCTTATCTCCATAGAGGAATCGCCGTTCGTTTCATTAGAAAATGCGTGCTGCGCCGTAAAGCGAGAGGTGAAGTAGTGCAGCCTGGAGTAATAGGCCAGGCGGGCAGCGGATTCAGCATTGAACCGGGCGAACAGTGCCTCATAATTTATCCTCAAATTAAATCTAACCTAATTATACAATAAAATCCGGCTCAACAAGGGTGTACGAGGCCGCAAAACTTATTGTTTTTGTTTATTGAATTGATAAGGGAAAACCTGTTGCTTATCATAACTTCCTTTTCGCATTTTCCACCAAGCTCTGCACTTGGTCACAACGGTACTTTACTTATTCGTTTACAAACTTGCCCAGCTATGTTAAAATACAATCTGTAATAGGTGAAACAAATTTCAGTAATTATAAAATATGCAACTCAGAATAGCAGTGCTATTTGTGGAAAAAAATGACCCTTTAACAGCAACATACACCCCTGAATTAGCCGCTTTGGACAATCCAGCTGGTTACTCGGACCCGCTTAACTTTAGTCCCGGCAAATCCAGGAATAGCTGGCAACTCTTTACTTCACATGGTCTGGTATTGATTTCTATTTTGAACAAGCCAGGCCAGACAGTCCGGGGAATTGGCCTGGAACTGAACCTGACTGACCGGGCGGTAGCGCTGGCAATTGCTGACCTGGTAAAAGACGGCTATCTGGAACGTAAAAAAGTAGGCCGCCGGACTTTCTATCAGGTTAATGAGAACCATTCCTTAAAATACCCGGTCAGCCTCTATGGTTTGCCCGAACCACCTCAACTGACAGTCAAAGCTCTCCGGGCTGAGAACCTGGCAACCCACGCTAAAAAGTAAAATCAGGATTTAACCCTTAACGACCTGACTGGCTGGTATTTACTGGGTTCTGAATTTAGAGATGTTTCCACCGAAGACGATTAAAGAATAAAAAGTTGGATATTGATAGGACCTGGGACGTGATAAATTTAGCTCTGCCCCAAACAATTCTGGTTGCCGAGAGCGGCGACACTACTCTGGAGAATGTAACCACTGTTCTTTGGCTCTTAATTGCGGTCGCAATAGTGGCTGTTGTGACTAAATATATTAAGTTACCTTACACTATTGTACTGGTAGTAGTAGGTATTGTGATTGCCCTGGTTCCTGGCCTACCACAGGTTACCCTTACTCCAGACCTCATTGTTATTATGTTCCTGCCCGCCCTGCTTTTCGAAGCGTCGTATAACCTTAGCTTTGACCACTTTAAAGAGAATATTCGCTTTATCTCGGCTCTGGCAATCTGGGGAGTATTAGCAACCGCCGCTCTGGTGGCTGGTTTACTTATGTGGTGGGGAGGACTACCCTGGCAAACTGCTCTGCTCTTTGGCGCAATAATTGGCGCAACCGACCCCATTTCGGTGATCGCAACTTTTCGTCATCTGGGTGCCCCTAAACGCCTTACTATTATTATGGAAGGCGAGAGCTTATTCAACGATGGTTCGGCTCTGGTGCTTTTTAACCTCTTGCTCGGAATTGTAGTCACCCAGCAGTTTAGTCCCGTGGGCAGTTTGGTTGAGTTTGTTAAAGTTGCCGCCGGTGGTTTACTTCTGGGCGGAGTAGTCGGTTATCTGGCCTTATTCCTTTTGAAGCATCTGAACGATTACCTGACCGAAACTCTAGTTACCTTGATAGTAGCCTACGGCACTTTTTTAGCCGCCGAACAACTTCATGTTTCACCTGCCCTGGCCGTAGTCGCGGCTGGCCTACTGGTCGGAAATTTTGGACATGATAAAGTAATGTCGCCCACTTCCCAGGTGGCGGTTGGCTTCAGCTGGGATTTCATTGGCTTCCTGGCAAATTCGCTTATCTTTCTATTGGTGGGCCTGCAAGTCAGGGCCATTCAGGCCTCAGAATTTTGGATAATTACCGCCCTGGCAATTGGGGTGACTCTCTTTAGCCGGGTAATAGTAATCGGGGTTTTTAGCTGGGTGACAAATTTAATCAACCGGCAGCCGGTGATTTCATTTAGCTGGCAACTAATGCTTATCTGGGGAGGACTACGCGGTTCGTTATCGCTTGCAATGGCTTTGAGCTTGCCGGTTGTACTCGCCAGTGGAGCCTTGTTTCCAGACCGCGATAAGTTACTTGTGATGACCTTTGGGCTGATAATGTTCAATCTACTGGTCCAGGGACTAACCATTGAGCCTTTGATGAAACTATTAAAGTTAGAACAAAAGCCTTCACCTGAGCTGCGCCAGTACGAACTTTACCGGGGCCAGATGCTGACTGCTCAAGCCGTGCGCCGCCGTTTGGAAGAATTGTATAACCGGAATCTGCTAAGTGAGGAAACGGCCAGCTTTTTACGTGATGAGTATGTCGAACGCGAAAAGAACGCAGCAGACGAATTACATAAAATCCAGATGAGTAACCGCCACATGAAAGAGGAACAGTTGCAGTTAGCCCGGCGGCGGCTGCTTCAGGTCGAGAAAAGTACGGCCAACGACCTTTATAACCAGGGCATTATTACCGAAGATGTTATGCGGGAGTTGTGGGGTAACATTGATGCAAAACTTACTCGAAATGAAAAACCTGCCATCCCACAAACGGCTTCCACTGCGAAAATAGAACCTGCAAGTACGGACATTTCACAGGAACGAGAGCAGCAACTATAGAAAAGGTCAGACCTCAAAAATCCGAAAAAACCTGAACCTGGATGGGTTTAATGAAAAGTCATTGGCAAACAGAAATAAAAAGTACTGCCTTCTCCCACCCGGCTATTGAACCCCACCTGGCCCCCATGCTGGTTCACGATTTGCTGGCTGATAAACAACCCTAACCCCAACCCATCCGCTACCTGCTCTCTTCCCGACCTTGCCCGGAAAAAGCTGTCAAAGATAAAAGGCTGCTTTTCCTCTGCTATCCCGATACCTTCATCTTTTACCCAGACTACCACCGCTTCATTACTTTCTACCGGGCTTATGGAAGTTTTGGAGTTGAGACGTTTGTGACAATATAAAAGTAAATTCTTCTTTTGTCCCTGGCTCGGTTAAACCACTTTCTATTCCTATCCAAACCGGTTTATCGGGCAGGCTGTATTTCAGGGCATTGTTGATAAAATTATGTAGAACCTGTGCTAACCGGCTATCGTCATAATTTCCGGTAAGACTCTCCTCCGGTTCCGGTATTTACACCAACTGAATGGTTCGGTCAGGATGAGCAACCTGCTGTTGCTCGACTACTCTCCGCACCAACTCTAGCAGGTTAAGGTTGGGCATTACCCTGAGTTCTAATTTACCACTGCGTATGCGAGATACATCGGTCATTTCCTCAATTAATTTGTTCATCCGGTCAGTCTGCTGAATTATATTTTTAAGCATAGGACTGACCCGCTGAGGATTAAAACCACCATCTAGCAGGGCTAAGACTTGAGACTTCACATCTCCCTGGTCCGGATTCAGCTTGAAAATAGCCTGGCGGGCCAGTATTTGAGTGTAACCCTTCAGGGAGGTCAGAGGGGTACGCAGTTCGTGGCTGGCTATCGAGAGAAAGCGGTCTTTAAGCTGGTCTAACTCTTCCAACCTTTCAAAGGCTGTCTGAGCTTCCCGGTACAATCGGGCGTTATCTACCGCCATAACAGCCCGGTCAGCCAGGTCACGGGCAAAGGCTAAATCAGCTTCAGTATAATGCCGGTTCGATTCGCGAGTCGAAGTGAACTGGACGGCTCCCAAAACTCGCCACCGCGATATAAGGGGTACAATTATAGCCGACGAAAAACCAAAATCGCGCAACAGTTGAAGCATGTAATCATCCACACCCAGGGCCACCAGGAATTTGTCCGGAATATCAGTAAAGAGTTGCGCCTGGCTGTTCTGAGTACTTTTGGTAAGCCGGTAGAGGCCTGGGGGTCTTAGGGATAACGGTTTTCAAGTTCTGTTTGAAGTTGCCTGACCCACACTATTTTTTCCGGGGGTTTTTATGGGCCAGAGCTACCTGTTGGGGTCGTCCATTATCATTCTCCCAACCTTCTTCCACAATATGCACAGTACACCAGTCAGCCAGGAGGGGTACGGCCAGCCCGGCTACATTCTGGAGGGTAGTTTCGTAGTTTAGAGAGGAAGCCAGGAACTGACTGGCCTGGGACAGGAAATGTTCTCTTTCCTCGGCCTGTTTACGCTCGGTTACATCTCGAAAGACCAGCACCACCCCTCGTATCTCGCCATCTCCCAGGCGGATAGGGGCGGCGCTATCATCAATGGGGATTTCACGACCATCGCGGGCAATGAGCAGGGTATGGTTGGCAAGGCCCATTACCGTCCCCTCCCGTAACACTTTTGCGACCGGGTTTTGGACAGGCAGGCGGTTGAATTCGTTAATTATCCTGAAAACTTCTTCAAGCGGCTGGACCATAGCCGCTTCCTGGTCCCAGCCAGTGAGGTTAGAGGCTACTCCGTTCATAAATGTAACTTTGCCTGCGGTATCGGTAGCAATAACTGCATCCCCGATACTGGATAGTGTAACTTCAAACTGCTCCCGTTGCACCCGCAGAGACTCTTCGGTGATTTTTAAGGCTGTCACATCTTGAAAGAAATTGATGATAGCGTAAAGCTGGTTTTCCTGAGAATAGATAGGAGTGGAGTGTAATAAGGACTAGCGTTCCTGGCCGGTTGCTCTTACCCTGAAACGGATGATTTCCTGGGGACTAGCTTCCCTGGCTAAAGCCCGTCGGCTAGCAGCCTGTCGGAGTAATCGAAATGACTACCACTTATAGACAAAGCGTGTCAATTTAGAACTACAGGTAGTACCATTCCGGCCAAAATAAGGCTCTCTCCGACAAACTGCTAGCTCTTGAATGCTCTGAAATAAATAGCCTTTACGACTTAAAACTGGCTCCTCTTTGTCAGGCTGCTCTTCTTCAATATTGGCTTCGATCTTGTGG
>JAYSYV010000997.1:0-1221 GCA_043727245.1 Chloroflexota bacterium
GCGCTTTCCATGATTAAGGGCAAACAGTGTAATTAGTGCCTCAAACGGCTCTGCGGTCCTCCTGATGACCTGATAAATAGCCAAAATTACCCCTTTTCAACCCTTGTTATATGACATATAATAGAAATCGGCTACTTTACATATCTACTTGACATATTGTTTCATGTTGACTGGGCGTAAAGCTCGCACGGGTCACGGTACGCACTTAATCTTCATCAATCTTTGTAGGAGTTACCTGAATGTCAGGCAAAACGTTAACGCCCAAGTTTTTAGCCTACCGCTTGTTAATCTGGTCGGTAGTGCTAATGTGTATTGTTACGGCCTGCGGTAATGATATAACGCCCACCGCTATAACAAATGTAGTGCTACCCACCGCAATCGCGCCGACACCAACTCTTATTCCGACCGTGGCTCTCACCAGCACGCCAATTCCAACTCCTACGCCAACCGAAATTCCGATTATCTTGCCTACCGCCACACCGCCTAATCCGTTCCTTCCCTCAACCAGTCAGCCCTTTGTACCGGCCTTCACCCAGGCTCCGACTTATACGCCAGTCCCGACCGACATGCCGGTCCCAACCGATCAGCCATATTCGACTGCTTTACCCGCGCCAACTATCACACCTTATGTTGCACCTTATGTTGTACCGCTTACAATTTACCAGCAACCCATAGTTGGTCCCTTTTCCCGGCTTGATTACATCCCACCACCGGCCTTCACTACCCAATGTATTGCCGCCCAATACTTTGGTAAGGGGTCTTCAGGTAGCGGTGATTCGCAAACCGGCAAGGGATCGCAAACTGGCAATGGAACGCCAACGGCAACCCCTCTCAATGCTACGAATGTCCAGAACTATTTACAAACGGCTTTGGCCGATCAGTGGTCCACTTCATTTCAAAGACGTTATTTCACCGACCAGCGGTTGAATGGGTTCTTGCTGCCTGCCCCAACTTTTACTCCCAACCCGACCAGCACTCCGGTCCCCACCAATACCCCAGTGCCAACCTCGACACCTATACCGTCACCGACTCCGCTACCCTACAATACGCCCGATATATTTACCGGTTTAACCGCCGCACCACCGCTGCCGCCAACCGATACGCCTGCTCCACCACCTACTCCCAGGCCGACCATTACCCCCAGGCCAACCGCTACGGCGATTGTGCCAACCTGGACACCTTCTTACCAGCAGAGATTTCAGGCCAAAAGTACCTTCAACA
>JAYSYV010000998.1:0-1220 GCA_043727245.1 Chloroflexota bacterium
CAGTTTAGTACTTGGGCCGGACGGAAATGAATGGGGCCAGATTACGCTATACCTGCCCAAAGGATCCGACCGGTTGGAAGACCTATCTTTGGAAAGCAGCCTGCAGGAAGGGTTAGGTAACTGGTTCCAATATGCTCCTATGCTGGCTCGGGCCACAAGTGCCAGTAACAGTGATAACCGGTATATGATGAAGATTGAATCAAAACTTTTTAAGGATGTATTGAATGGTATGTCCGTAAGTAGTTATCTTAGCAGCCAGGTTCGAGCCGGGTATTCTACCAATTCCTCTTCATCAACTATATACCTGTTACCCCTGCTGCAGGCCGGTAAATTAATCGGGTTGAATCCAATCTCTGGCCTGATCCAACTTATAAGTGATAATCTAATCGAGCCAGAGATTAATAAGCAGCTTAAAGAAATTAACCAGAAAGTTGATGAAATAAAAGGCTTTCTGGAAGCAAAAGAGCAGGCTTCAATTCAAGGCAACCTGAAATATCTTAATGATCTGGCCGCAAACCTGAAGCAATTTAATCCGGATGACACCGAACTCAAAACTTACCTGGGCCAGCTTGAGACTATCGAGCGCGAATCTTTACAAAGTATGATTTTGCTAGAAGGACAGCTAAAAGTTGCCGGGGAAAAGGTTAAAAATTTGAAGTTTGATAAAAGCTTCGTGCTATTCCGCAACGAAGATAAAGTTAAAACGTTAAAAGAAGCCGTAGCGACTTTCCAGAACGAAGCTAGCAGTTACGAAGCGGCGTTACTGGTCCGGGGTTTGGCCGGGGAGATTCGCTGCGTCCTTCCCTTCAGGCGGGATACCGCTCTAGCCCGGCTTGCAGATATAAGGCAAGAGTTAACCGGCTGGCGCGAACGTTACCAGCAATTTTTCCAGCTGGTAGACCAGAAAATCCCCCAGATGGACGGTTTATTCGCCGACGGTAAAACTCAGGAGAGCTTGAAGGAAACTTCCAGAGTGGGAAAACTGAACTCGGAAAATGAGTATAACAGGGTTGATGCTTACTTTGCCGGTACAATTCTAAAGGTAAATGCGCAAATCCAAGCAGCCAACCAGCCCTTATATATTGTGGGTGAACTGGACAGTCAGGGACAATTGAAAAAGGTCAGCAAACTTATCCAGTAGGAAGTACGGCCCAGCCGGTAGAAAAGAAACAACAAACATTAGCGTATGGCGCACCACCGGCAATGAAATTGCATCAGGT
>JAYSYV010000999.1:0-1218 GCA_043727245.1 Chloroflexota bacterium
ATCAACAGCCGTAATTTAGCAGTAGAAAAGTAAACTTATGACTTCCGAAGCATCTGCACAATCCAGCCAACCAAAAAAGGGTCGTTCTCCGCTTTATCCCAAACGTCCTGCTACCGAGTACGCTTTGCTGGGGTTGCTCCTGGACGGCCCCGGTCACGGCTACGACCTGACCCGCCAGTTCACGTCCGATACCGAACTGGGCAAAGTCTGCCGGTTGGAAATGAGTATGCTTTACGGATTACTCAAGAAGTTAGAGCGGGAAAGTTTACTCAGCAGCAAGGATGAACCGCTCAGTGAACATAAATCGCGCCGGGTAGTCGAGCTAACTCCGGCTGGCCGGGCTGAATTTGAAGCCTGGCTGGCTGAGCCGGTTTTGCATACCCGTGAGATACGTTTTAGCTTCCTGGTTAAGCTTTACTTTGCTCGCCAGCGCAGCCAGGATTTGGTCATGCAATTGCTGGGTGAACAGATCGAGTTTAACCAGGCTTTGCTTAGAAAATTGCTAACTCAGAAACAAAACGCTACCCCACGCCAGTTTGAAGCCTGGGTGGTAGATTTTCGGTTGGAACAGACCAATGCAGCTTTGCGATGGCTGACCCAGTGCCGCTATGAACTCCAGGAGCAAAACCTCGTTAGTCCGCCGCCCTCTGAATAAAAGGGAAGCTGATTATGAGGCCGGGTGCGATTCGGTCTGTCGGGCGGTGGCCGGTTCGGGGGCATCCTGGCTTAGTTCAATCATAACCCCGTTGCTGGCTTTAGGGTGTACGAAGGCAATTTGCTTGTGGTGCGCTCCCAGGCGCGGCTCGTTGTCAATTAATTGCAGGCCGCGCTGTTTCATTTCTTCCAGACTCTCCGCTACACTGTCTACATCCAGGCAGATATGGTGGATACCTTCGCCGCGCCGGGCAATAAATTTAGCGATGGGCGAATCGTCGTTGAGCGGTTCGAGCAGTTCCAGGCGGCTTTCTCCGACCGGCAAGAAGACGACCCGCACTCCCTGGTCTTCAACCACCTCAAGGTCCAGAGGTTCCAGGCCCAGGGCATCCTGGTAGAACCCCAGCACGCTTTGAATATCCTTGACCGCGATGCCAATATGGTCAATCTTCTTAACTCCCATGTTAACTTCCTCTTTCGTTGATAAAATTTGCCTGAGTTTAACCTGCAGGGCTGACCGCGCCCTCGAACAAATCGGCCAGTAGTGCCGAATTGTCTTCGACT
>JAYSYV010001000.1:0-1215 GCA_043727245.1 Chloroflexota bacterium
AGGGTATTTCCGGCACTTTGAAGTACATGGTGGCAATCAATATCCCGGCTGCTTCCATCGAAGCCGCCAGGGAGGAAGCCCGCAACTCGATTGGTAAAGTCAGGGCGGATGGCGGCGGCGATGCCGGTACTATCGTGACGTATGCCGCCGATAGCGGTACGCAGGATGGCAGTCTACGCCTCGCTAAAGGACGGCCTTTCGTAACTCCGGTCCGGGTGATTCTAAACCAAAATCCTTTCGGAATCTTCCTGGTCGAGGTAGTGTTAGGCTGGTGCGCCTTCCTGGGAGCCGGTTGGATGAAAAGCCGTCGTCCAGCTATGGCAGTCTTGTTGTTCACCTTTGAGCAGACTTTCTTCTGGGTTAGCCTATGGGGTCTGCTGACCTTACTGGCCCCGGATTACCTGCCTTACTTTGTCGCGGCTTACATTGCCTTGCCAGTGCTATCTGGCATCGTAGCGGCTCGGACTTATGTAAAGCAAGCTGACCGTTTTAAACGTGAACTCGCCCTGACGGTTGATGTACCAAAAGAGGCGAAAGTGCCGATTAACAAGGTCAAGTAGTAACCAGCGTTGAACCTGGAACGTTGAACGTATTTCAGGCTATACAGGTCAAAAGTCAAAAGAAGTCCGCAGATTGTTACTAATATGTAAGCTGCGGTCTTTTTATTGTCCCCCGTTTTAGGTTCAACCTTTAACGTTCTACGATTATTTTATGATATACTAAGCCGACAATACTGGCATGGTCAGAGAATATGATGCTGCTATAAACCGGTTTCCCGGTAGATAGATATTATCCGAAAAGAGACTTCTGTATTTCCCGTAATTGGAGAGAGAAATTTGAATACCGAGCAAAATAATAAGCTGTTAGCCTCGTTTCACTACGTTATAATGGATATGGACGGGGTGCTGTACCGGGGTAATCAGGCCCAGCCCGGTTTGCTGGAGTTTTTCGCCTTCCTGCGCCAGCACGATATTCCTTTCCTGATGCTTACCAATAATTCGGCCAATTCGGCCAGCGACTACACCCGAAAGTTAGCTAAAATGGGCGTAAAGGTTCAGGATAGCGAAACTGTCACCAGCGGTCAGGCTGCCTCGGCCTACCTGCGCGAGGTCGCGCCCGAAGGAGCAGGAGTATTTGTGGTGGGTATGCAACCCTTAAGAAACAGTATTTTCGGCGGGGAAAACGAAGGATTATTCGTACCGGACGATAAGAATC
>JAYSYV010001001.1:0-1215 GCA_043727245.1 Chloroflexota bacterium
CTAATTATACCTTCTTCCAGGTTCAGCAAAATTATAAATTGAAGCAGAATATGTAATTGTTACTTCCAGTATGCTCTTTAGCCGGGCCAAATATTAACCGGTATAAGCACACATGCCCACCCTGGGAGAATTTACCGCCGGTAAAAGCATATCTTCGCCACATTCGTGTTCCTCGGCGCAATCATCACAAACCCAGCCAGTCCCCTCGTAAATACATTGGCTGCAAACCTGGGTAGCTAATGCCCCGCAGTTTCCACACTTAAAGTCAGGCTCGTCATTTTGAGCCAGGAGTTTGACCGGTTCGCCTTTAACTGTCGTTCCGGCACGTTCGGCCACTACTTTTAACTTTAGCTCGGTAGTTGTTCCAAAATCGTATTCATGGGTGAATTGCTGGCCTACCTCTACCACTTTACCGACTTTAATCTCGTCCATACTAACTTCGTCCTCGCCCCAATTCGGGTCTACGACGCTGACATAAGACTGACTGCCAATATTAAAAGCGCTTAAATGACCACAACATTCAAGCCACTCGCCCCGCAAGAATAAATCCAGGTCGCCCAGAGTGGCCGTAACCGGCATTTCCAGGTGCATCCAGTACATTGGCGCACCTCGTCCCTCGACAACTAAATGAAAAAGTTTAGCAGACGATTTCTTTTGAGAACCAGTCGACTCGCTACCAGCCTCACTGTTTGACCGGGCAGAACAGGTGGTTAAATGCTTGCTCATCCCGGCTTTGCTAAATTCAGCCTGACAAAAATTACACGTGCCTTTTGAAGTTGTCCTTGCCATATTCTTGTGCTAACTCCCTCTTTCTTGACCTCATAAATTTAATTTCGGCAACTCTATAGCCTTTTCCATTATACAAAGTATGTCAAAAGAGTTGCAAATCAGGCCAAATAGAAAAAGCCAGTCATAATCTGACCGGCTTTTTTATCACTGAATTTACCCGATTATCAGTCCAGCACACCCACTGGCAAACCCAGGGGCAGCGGGGCCGGGCGGTCGCACTGGCTGCTCAATTGGATATGCCTTCCCTCGGTCGAAGATTCCAGGACGGACTGCATAATATCCAGGACGTGATAGGCCAGGTCGCCGCTGGCCCGGTGCGGTCTGCCGGACTGGATGGCATAGGCCATGTCGGCTATGCCCAGACCCCGGCTGTTAGCGGCATAATTGTAGGTCAGGGGAATTTCGCTCCAGCCTTCCGACCCGGCC
>JAYSYV010001002.1:0-4049 GCA_043727245.1 Chloroflexota bacterium
GGTCTTAACATAGTAAATACCCGCATATCTTACAACATATTGTACTGTAGTCGTACAAACCTTCTATATATAGGATTTAATTTGTCCAAACGTCAAAAATAAGGCCGAGCGATTGTCATTATTTTGTTTCCAGGCTCTATAAGGGTGTTAAGCTTAATTTTCGATACGGATTTATTTGCTAAATCGGTATTTTAAGTTTGCTTTGGCCTGTTTGTATTCAGCTAATCGGTTTTTGAATTAAATTAGCCTGTTTAATCAGCTTTGCCAGGGGTTTATTCGGCTTGTGCCTGGAACTGCTACATTGTGACATAGGAATAACTTTATGCTTAAAGCGGTAATACTTTCCAATTCATCATTGAGCAGTCTATTAAACACGTTGAGTGTGTTTACGCTTCTGGCAATTCTTTTCCTTTCTTCTTTCTACCACTTTCACTATCACTTTCAGCTACAAGCCCAACCCCCGGCCGCTATATCTTCTAAATCAACTTCTCCTCCACCTCCTATTTCTTAAAAACCCGCAACCGCTTCCCAGGGGAGGAGATCAGAAGTTACCCGCCCTGGCCTCGCCCTTAAGGTGGTAATTCCCACAGCCAGGGTAGGGCGGTTGGGTAACCACGACGGCCTATTTCAGGGTAAACAACCAGGGGTCCGATCCAACTAATGATTTGGAACTCGAATTGATGCATTGATGAACCCAGGCTTAAACCGCCTAAAACAATTTGTTTAACGTCCATGGAGAGGAATCTATCTATGAGCAGCCCTGCCCGCCAAACCAACCAGCCTTTGCAAATCTTTCTCACTTTCGTATTCCTCCTAAATCTATTGGCTGGTTTAGTACCTCCTGGAACGGTTCTGGCGGCCAGTCAAGCGCCAACTAGCGCCTCTAATAGTTCTTCCTCTTCCCCGGCCGCTCCGGCTGATAATTCCGCTTATTCAAATTCAAATAGTCCAGGCAATACTAATTCCTTAGCCCTTTCAAGCCAGCAAAAGACTACCCAGGCTTACAGTAATTTACCCCTCGCCTTTGAACAAAACCAGGGCCAGACAGATGGTAAGGTTAAATTCCTGGCCCGTGGGCAGGGCTATTCCATTTTCTTGACGTCCGATCAAGCAGTCCTTGATCTCAGAAAAGCGCCTGATACTAAAACAGCCAAAAATAAAGAAAGTCGAGTAGTACCGGGTAAAAAACAAGAGGCGCCTTCCGAACAGGGGACGGCCCTGCGCTTAAGTTTTTCCGGTTCTAAATCTGTCAGGAAAATCGAAGGCCAACAAGCTCTCGCTGCCAGGAGCCATTACTTTACGAGTAACGATCAGAGTAAGTGGCACAAAGATATCCCTACCTTTGGCCGCGTTCTCTATCAAGAGGTCTACCCTGGTATTGACGTTAGCTACTATGGCAACCAGGGCCAACTGGAATATGACTTTGATGTAGCGCCTAAAGCCGATCCGGGCTTGATCAGCGTGAAATTCGAGGGAGCCGACCGGCTGGAATTGAACCAGGCCGGAGAACTGGTCATTCTCAGCGGAGATAATGAATTACGCCAAAAGCTGCCCGTCATCTATCAAGAAAAAAACGGCGTACGTCAGCCGGTCAGTGGCAGCTACCTGCTCAAAGGCAAAAGTGAGGTTGGTTTTAAGGTTGGCAGCTACGACCGCGAGCAGCCTTTGGTGATTGATCCGGTCCTGAGCTTTTCGACCTATCTTGGGGTTAGCGGAACAGATACCAGTAATAGCATCGCCGTAGACGGCAGCGGGAACGTTTATATTACCGGCCAGACTTCCAGCTACCGTTTTCCTACTACCTCTGGCGCCTACCAAACTCTGGCCAAAGGCGGCCCCGAAGTTTTTGTAACCAAATTAAATGCCACCGGCACCAGCCAGCTCTACTCCACTTTTCTTAGCGGCAGCAGCCAGGAGGTAGGGACCGGCATCGCAGTCGACAGCACCGGCAACGCTTACATTACCGGCTATACCCTGAGCACTGACTTCCCCGTTACCGGCGGCGCTTATCACACGACCAACCTGGGAGGACAGGAGGCCTTTGTAACTAAACTTAATCCCGCCGGTAACGGGCTCGTTTACTCGACCTACCTGGGTGGGGCTGGCAATGATGAAAGCCTGGCTATTACCTTGAATAGCAGCGGCAATGCCTTTATCACCGGTTTTACCAACAGTACCAACTTTCCCACTACTTCAGGGGTATTTCAAACCGGTAATCAGGGCGATTATGATGCTTTTGTTACCAAGCTTAATTCTACGGGGACCGGTCTGGTCTATTCAACTTACCTGGGTGGTAGCGGTTACGATAATGGAGCCGGTATAGCGGTGGATAGTAGTGATAACGCGTACGTTACCGGTTCAAGCAACAGTTCTAACTTACCTACAAGTAGCGGAACTTACCAGGCCACTAACAAGGGTGGCTTTGACGGCTATGTAATTAAGCTGAATGCCACCGGCACCAGCCTGGCCTACTCGACCTATTTAGGTGGTATTGGCGACGAAGGGGCCAGCAGTATCGCCCTTGATAGCAGCGGTAACGCTTATGTAACCGGCGCAACCGCCAGTAGTGATTTCCCGGCCACGGCCGGGGCTTATCAAACTACCCTTAAAGGCGGCCAGGATACTTTTGTCACCAGGCTAAATGCAACCGGCACTGGGCTTACTTTCTCAACTTATCTGGGCGGGGCAGACACCGAAACAGGCACCGGAATTGGGTTAGACAGCAGTGGCAATGTTTACATTACCGGCTATACCCGGAGTTCTGACTTCCCGACCCTGGGAGCTTACCAGTCTACCAACCGGGGAAACCAGGATGTTTTCGTCACCAAGCTTAATACCACGGGCAGCGCCCTGGTCTATTCGACTTACCTGGGTGGTGGAGATAACGATTATGGTTCCGGGCTGGCCCTGGACAGCGCCGGTAACGTTTATGTGACCGGTTACACCCGCAGTCTTAATTTCCCTACTACTGCCGGGGTTTACCAGACGGAGTATACGGGCGGTCAGGATACTTTCATCACCAAATTGAGTAGTAGCGGGAACTCGCTGAGTTACTCGACTTACCTGGGGGGTAGTGGGGATGATTTTATTTACAATGTTGAGGTAGATAGTAGTGGCAACGTCTATGTTAGTGGTACCACGCAGGGAACTGATTTTCCGACCCCTACAGGGGCTTACCAGACCACTCCTCGAGGCGACCAGGACGTCTTTGTAACCAAGCTCAACAGTACCGGGACTGCCCTGATTTATTCCACCTACCTGGGCAGCAATAGTTATGATACCCCCGGCGGCCTGGCCATAGATAGTAGTGGTAATGCCTATATTTCCGGCTATACTTATGGGTCTAATTTCCCGGTCACCAGCGGGGCCTACCAGACCAGTATCAAGGCCGGGAATCGAGACGGCTTCGTCACCAAGCTTAATTCCACGGGTAGCGCCCTGGTCTACTCGACCTACCTGGGTGGTACTGGCGGGGAAAACCTGGCCCGTCTCAAAGTAGATTCGGCCGGCCAGGCCTTTGTGTTTGGCGACACTTCCAGCTACGATTTTCCGGTTACTAGCGGCGCCTACCAGACCTCAAACCAGGGCGACCGGAATATGTTTATTACCAAATTAAATGCGAGCGGAACCGGTCTGATCTACTCGACCTATTTAGGCAGCAGCGGGGTGGCTAGTGCCGAGGGATTTGACCTAGACAGTAGTGGTAACACCTATATTTTAGGCTACACCACTGCCCTGGATTTTCCGGTTACGAGTGGGGCTTACCAGACGACCAACCGGGGTGGTTTGGATATGGTGATTGCCAAGCTAAATGCCACAGGCACTGGTCTGGTCTATTCGACTTACCTGGGAGGAACGGCCAGGGATGATGGCGAGGCGGTGGCCGTGGATAGTGCGGGCAATCTTTTTATCGTCGGCAATACTAACAGCTCCGACTTCCCAGTTACCAGCGGGGCTTACCAGACCACCTACAAGGGCGGTAACAACGATGCCTTTGTAACCAAGCTCAATTCTACCGGGACTGCCCTGCTTTACTCCACCTACATTGG
>JAYSYV010001003.1:0-1212 GCA_043727245.1 Chloroflexota bacterium
AGCCAGAGGACCAAAATCAGACTCGCTAGTTCCAGCCAGGCCAGCACCATCAGTGCCACCCGCAGTATTATCAAGCCAGGTTTGGGCCTGGGCGGACCGGCCGGGTTTCGCCGGTTAAACAGGCCCGGCAAAAGCCGCTTCCAGTGACTTCTAAAGACGAACAGACCCAGCCAGATCCCGATAGCACTCAGGAACCAGACGGCCAGAAGACTCTTGTAACCCTCGGTATAAGAAAAAGAAATTGCCTCAAAATTATTGTTACTGACCAGAAGCGCCCCGGCCGCCACAAATAGCAGCAAAATACCGAAAGCGGGCCAGGCCAACCAACCGGCCAACCGGTAGAATAGTTTTTGCTGGAGTCGGCGGTCTTGCCAGGCGGGTTCTTTGGAAGCGGCCGGGTTTAGTTGTTCTTCCCATACTTCCAATAGTTTTATTATTTCTGCCCTGGAAGGTGCAGTCGGAGCGGCCGCTTTACTCAAAGCCCGGCTATCTGACCCCATCATTTGTACGTTAGCCTGGAGCCGTTCTACCAGTTGCTTTTCACCCGGTAACTCACCCAGCAATTGTTCGGCCCGATTTAATTTGGTGAGGTTGAGATTGCCTTCCAGATAGTCCGGCAGTAGTTTCTCTAATTCCTGTTTGTGGCGACGGTTGTTATGCAACATTTTTCCTGGCATGGCAGTTTCACCCTTTACTTTACTCTTTTTTACCCAACAGGTTTTGAGGTCCGTTGGTCTCTTCAGTCATTTCTATTTCGCTTTTTTCAAACAGGCGGCAAAAAGCCAGCCTGGCCCGGTGCAGCCGGGCTCTGACCGCGTCCTGGCGAAGGCCGCCCAGCACCTGAGAGATTTCGTCATACGTGAGTTCGTGATAAAAACGTAAAAGCAATAGAATGGTCTGGTCGTGGGGTAGTTGGGCGAACACAGCGGCAATCTGGTGGCCCTGTTCGTTTGCAATGGTTTGGTCGGCGGGACCTGGCTGCCGGTCGGCCAGTTGTAATTGCAGGTGACTGCCAGGCGGCGCCTGACCAGACTGGGATTGACGTTGTGAGGCGCTTTCGTTTAACCAATCCAGAGAAAACCAGGCGCGCTTTTTGAACCGACGAAACTCGCTAAGCGCCAGGTTGGTGGCAATACGGTAGAGCCAGGGCCTGAAGACCAGCTTACGATTGGCCGGGATGTCGCCAATAGTCTGAAAAGCCTTGAAAAAGGT
>JAYSYV010001004.1:0-4046 GCA_043727245.1 Chloroflexota bacterium
CTGACCTACGGCCTTTTAGTTTTGTTCAGCAATAGCGGCCTGATTAACCAGACCTTGCTCACACTGGGCATAATCCGGGAACCGCTGCCGATGTTCGCCAATACGTTCGCAGTTGTAATGGCTGAAACGGTCCTGCTGGCTCCCTACCCGGTGCTGCTGCTGGTCAGCCTGTTTGAAGGGCTTGACCCCAACCTGGAGCAGGCCGCCCGTGGCATGGGCGCGTCACCCATCCGGGCCTTTTACGAAACCACCTTTAAGCTGACCTTTTCAGGAGTGCTGGCCGGGACCGGCATCACTTTTGTCTGGGCTTTCGGGGCTTATGTCGGCCCCGTCGTTATGGGCAACCCCAATAATTACACCACGGCAGTCGAGGTTTTCGAGCTGACTTTCAGCCAGAATAACTGGCCCCTGGGAGCAGCCCTGGCCGTGAGTAATGTGCTTTTCGTGGTAGGTTTGCTGGTATTAACCGGCTTGTTGCGGTGGGTCTGGCTGGAGCGCCCGGCCCGCAAACTGAAAATCAGGACGGGGAGAGTTGTCAGTGATAATCCGTAACGTACCTCACGCCCTGGAAGAAAAAAACCGCTCGAAGAAGGTCGCCGGTTCGCTGCTGGCAAGCCTGGGCGGTGGCCTGGTAATCTTCTTAGGTTTGCTCATGCTGGCCTTGCTGGGCATACCCTTGATTTTGAGTTTGCTGGTATCCTTCACACCGAGCGATATTATCGAAGTGCCGAGTCCCGGTAACTGGTCGTTGCGCTGGTACAGCCGCTTTTTCTCCGACCAAATCTGGCAGGTCGGGGCGGTCAATAGCGCCATTATTGCCCTCCTGACGACCATTATTGCCCTGCTAGTTGGTACAACCGCTGCCCTGGCTTTCGAGCGGTACGATTTCCCGGCCAAAAAAGCCCTGAACATCTTTATCCTGCTGCCGCTTTTCGTGCCGCCGGTCGTGCTGGGTATGCAAAGCCTGGCCTGGCATCAGCGGATTGGCCTGTGGGGCAGCCCGTTGAGCCTGGCGGTAGCTCACTCGCTCTGGGCCATCCCGTTAGCTTTCACGGTCATGCGGGCTTCCTTCAAGAACGTTGACCGGCGTTTGGAAGAAGCGGCCCGTGGCCTGGGAGCTTCACCGCTGCTGGTCTTCTGGAAAATTACCCTGCCGCTGGTCTGGCCGGGCTTGCTGGTGGCGGCTTTCTTTGCTTTTATCATCTCGATTAACGAATTTGTAATGTCGCTGTTCCTGGCGACCCCACGTGTCCAGACCATCTCCACCCTGATTTACCCGCAATTGAATTACAACCTGTCGCCCCTGGTGGCGGCGGCTTCGGCAGTGATGCTGGTTATCACGGTGGTTGGGCTGGTAGTGTCGGTCCGGCTGTTGCAGATTAGAAAGATTTCAATTTAACTGCTATGACCAAACCTTTTTTACGCCAGCTTATCGAAGAACAGGCCCAGGCGCTGGCCGAGCAGATTTTTTTGACTTTTGGCGACCGGACCTATACCTATGGCGAAATTGATGAGCAAAGCAACCGGGCCGCTCAAATCTTGCGCGAACTTGGCCTTAAACATCTGGACCGGGTGGGCTTTTTCTTGCCCAACGGCCCCGAATTTATCTTTGGTTGGATTGCTACTATCAAACTCAACCTGACCCTGGTCCCCCTGAATACCCAGCTAAAAGGCCCGGCCCTGGAATATATCGTGCATCACGCCGAACCCAGTCTGATTCTTACCAATGCGGCCTTGCTGCCAGAGCTTCAGGCAGTTTCAGCCAGTTTAGCGCCGGGCTGCCGGTTGTTGGTAATGAATTTGTCCCAGGAAGCCCCGGCTCCTACCGGCCCTGAAATCTTCTCTTTTGATAAGCTGATAACCCAGGCTCCGCCAGATTGCCCGCCTCCTCTGCCAATTCGAGAGGAAGACCCGGCCATGATAATATATACTTCGGGGACGACCGGCTACCCTAAAGGGGTCGTCATCGGGCGGATGGCCCAGACCAACCATCCGCTTTATTACCATAAAGAGATGCTCCAAACCGGGCCGGGCGAAACCGCCTACAACTATCTACCGCTCTTTCACGTCACGGCCCAGGGTACAACTATGGGCAGCTTTTTGGGCGGCGGACGGCTGGCGCTGGATACCCATTTTAATGTCTTTGGCTTCTGGGAACGCCTGCAACGTCACCGGGCGGTGGTCTTTCCCTACCTGGGAACCGTCTTGCAGATGCTAAATGCCCGGCCCGTTCGCTCGGACGATGCCGCTAACCCGGTGCGGGTCGCTTTCGGGGCGGCGGCTCCAAAGGAAATTTGGGCCAACTTTGAGCAACGTTTCGGATTGCGCCTGGTCGAAACCTACGGCCAGTCGGAGTGGGCCGCTATCTGGGTGCTGCACCCGCCCGGCCAGACCCGTATCGGAGCCGCCGGTAAAGCCCCCGACCGGGCCGAAATAAAGGTGGTGGACCCAACTGGGCAACCGCTGCCAGCCGGAGAACTCGGCCAGATTATTATGCGTCCTGCCGTATCCGGCCTGATGATGAGCGGCTATTACCGCCAGCCCGAACTCAACGCCAGGGTTTTTAAGGACGGCTGGTATTACACCGGGGATGCCGGGGAACTGGACGCGGACGGCTATCTTTATTTCCGGGGCCGCCTGAAAGATTACATCCGACGGCGCGGCGAGAACATTTCAGCTTTTGAAATTGAGCGCGTGGTAGATACCCACCCGGCCATCCAGGATTCGGCGGTGGTAGGCGTGCCTTCCGAACTGAGTGAAGAAGAAGTCAAGCTGTGTGTGGTCCTGAAGCCGGACCAGCCCCTGGGCGAAGCCGCCCTGTGGCAATATTGCAAGGCCAATCTGCCTCGCTACATGGTCCCGCGCTATATCGAGATATTACCCGAACTACCGCGCACAGCCACCCAGCGAGTCCGCAAATTTATGCTGGCCGAAAAGGGCATCGCTACGGCCTGGGACCGCAAAAAGCCCGGCCCGGTTCAGACAGGCGAGTCGTAATAAAATCTAAGCGCATAATAAGACAAAATCGGCTATATTTAAGTCAGAATAGAGGTACGAAATGCAACGCATCGTTATAACCGGCCTGGGGGCAATTACTCCCATTGGCAACTCAGTTGAAGAATTCTGGCAGAACCTGACCGGCGGAGTTTCGGGGATTGGCGAGATTACCCAGTTTGAAACCGCCGCCCTGCCGGTTAAAATCGCCGGGGAAGTCAAGGGCTTTGTGCCACGTGATTACATGGATATAAAGGCTTCCCGGCGAATGTCCAGGGCCGCCCAGATGTCTATCGCGGCCACTCGGCAAGCCCTCGAACAGTCCAGACTCGAAATCACTGATGAAAACCGCGAAAATATAGCCGTGGTAATCAATACGGGCGGGGCGGGCCTGTGCGAAACTTACTGGGAAACCCTGGTTATTGAGAAAAAAGGCCCGGACCGGGTTAGCCCGTTCTATATACCGATGATGGCCCCCAACATGGCGAGTTGCCAGGTTTCAATCACTTTTGGCATTACCGGCCCGGCCATGACCGCTGTGGCCGCTTGCGCCAGTGGTGTAACCGCTTTTCTGGATGCCGTCCGGTTGATTCGCAACGGCGAGGCCGATGTAGTGATTACCGGCGGCACTGAGTCGTCCCTCAACCCGCTGGCGATTGCTTCGCTCGCGAATATGCAAGCTCTCAGCCGCCACAACCACGTGCCGGAGAAAGCCTCGCGGCCTTTTGACCGGGACCGGGACGGATTCGTCTTTGCCGAAGGAGCCGCCGTGATGGTCCTTGAAACCCTCGAACACGCCCAGGCTCGCGGCGCGACTATTATCGCCGAAGTGCTGGGTGGGGCGCAGACCGCCGACGCTTTCCATATCACGGCCCCGGCTCCCCATGGGGCAGGCGCGGCCCGCGCCCTCAAACGAGCCATGGCTACCACCGGGGTCGTACCGGAAGAAGTCGGCTATATTGTGGCCCATGGAACCGGCACGTCCTTGAACGATGCCGCCGAAACCGAGGCCATTAAAACTGCTTTTGGCGAACAGGCCTACCACATTCCAA
>JAYSYV010001005.1:0-1211 GCA_043727245.1 Chloroflexota bacterium
GCGCATTGCTTTTAGTTCGACCGGTTCAATTTACGGTGAAGCGGAGGTATTTCCTACGCCGGAGAACGCTCCTTTCCCGGTCCAAACTTCCCTGTATGGCGCTTCCAAGCTGGCCGGTGAAGGCTTAATCCAGGCTTATTGCGAGGGGTTCGGCATGCAGGGTTACATTTTCCGGTTTGTTTCGATATTGGGCGAACGCTATACTCACGGTCACATTTTTGATTTCTATAAAAAACTTCTGGCTAATCCCCACTCGATCCAGGTGCTGGGTAACGGACAGCAGCGTAAATCTTACCTTTATGTCCAGGACTGTATTGATGCCATCATGACCGTCATCAACCACCCCTCCATCCAGAATACCAAGGTCAATATATTTAACCTGGGTACCAACGAATATTGCCAGGTTAACGATTCGCTGGGCTGGATTTGCGCCAAACTGGGCCTTGACCCGGCTAGAGAGTACACCGGGGGTGAGCGAGGCTGGATTGGCGATAGTCCTTTTATTTTTCTGGACTGCACTAAAGTTAATGCGCTGGGCTGGCAGCCCAAATTGACTATCCGGCAAGGCGTGGAAACTACTTTGGATTACCTGATCGAAAATAAATGGCTGCTGGAAAAACGCTGATGACTAGTTCGCTTAAAATTGCAGTATACGGTTTATGGCACCTGGGCTGTGTGACGGCTGCCTCCCTGGCCTCGAAAGGCTTTGAAGTATGGGGTATTGACCCTAATCCGCAAGTAATCGAAGATTTAAAGTTGAATAAACCACCGCTATTCGAACCGGGTTTGCAGGATCTGATAGAGCAAGGCCACTCTCAACATAAGCTTCATTTTACGCTAGATTATAAAGAAGCTTTGCAAAACGCCGAATTGCTCTGGGTTGCCTTTGATACGCCGGTTGATGAAGAGGACCGGGCCGATGTAGCCTATGTCGAGCAGCAACTGGATCAAGTTTTTCCTTTTATCGAAAGTGATACGCTTGTTTTAATATCTTCCCAGGTACCAGCGGGTTTTAGCGATAAATTGCGCCAGCGCTGGAGTGAGCAGAACCCAGCTAAGCATTTAATCTACGCTTATTCGCCAGAGAATTTACGCCTGGGTAAAGCCCTCACAAGCTTTCGGGCGGAAGACCGGATTGTGGTCGGCCTGGATAGCAACGACCCGGCAGCCCGGCAGTTACTGGAAAAGGTACTCAGTCCTTTCTCGCCGCG
>JAYSYV010001006.1:0-1210 GCA_043727245.1 Chloroflexota bacterium
GTTTATTAGATGAAACCTGCTACTATAATACCAAATTTCTATTACTTGTCAATACTTTAATGCTTTTCATTCTTAATCAATCTATAATACTTGGAACAAAGGCTAAATTTGCTTCCAAGTTTGTCTGGTCACAAGGAGCCTGTTCAGTTTACCTGAGATATGTAGAAACCTTTGTTAAGTACCTAAATTTGGCGCAAAATTAGGCAAGAAGCACTTTTAGCACGGCACATTAACAAATAAAGAAAGTGATAAAGGCTTCCAGGGAGTAAAATACTGTGACCAAACTGTATTAAACCTTTAATCTAGAAAGCCTTTACCGTGCCAGAGCATAGCATTTCCAATGAAAAGTTGCAGTCCAAGCACGCCTTACTGGGTTTACTTGGTCAGCACTGCCGCCAGGCCAAACTGCTTGAACCATTCCATCGCCTGATTAAAATCAAGCAGAAAACGGTAGTCTATACCCCTACCGAGAAGTTACAGGATTGTTTAGTCGGGATGCTGATGGGCAATACAACCCTGTATGAGACTAATACGACCCTTTCCACCGAACAGGCCCTCTGGCAAAGTTGGGGTCGAAACGGTTGTACCGATCAATCGACCATTCAACGCACTTTGGAAGAATGCAGCCAGGAGAACGTGACCCAACTCCATCAGGTCAACGCTCTGTTCCTCCAACAGGTCGGCCAGAGCCTGCACCACGACTATTCAAAAGGACCATTAATCCTGGATGGCGACCTTACCGGCCTACCCTGTTCCAAAAATTACGAGGCGGCTTGCCCTGGTTACTTTGCCGATTGCCCAGGAGGTACGAGTGGTCGCCAACTTTTTCGCTTCAGTGCGGCCGCCTACAATGAGATCATCTACGAGGAGGTTTTCCCTGGTAATACCAACTCTTCTAACCTGGCTAACTTCAAAAAAGTTTTAGAGGCGACTTTTGCCACTTTAGGCTTAAAGCCTGAGCAAAAGGGAGCAGTTCTACTGCGCTTAGATGCCGGTTTTGGCACGAGTGACATCTTGAACTACCTTTTAGAAGAGGGCTATGAATTCGTGGTCAAACTCTTTAGCAGCACACGGGCTAACAAGCTGTGCCGGGAGGTAAAGGAGTGGCAAGCCGATCCTAAACAAAGCGGACGAGCCATGGCTTTACTAGAAGCGGCCCCCTATTACGAAAAGGATGTCAAAAGGCAAGTCTTGCAAATCGGGGTTCGCA
>JAYSYV010001007.1:0-1210 GCA_043727245.1 Chloroflexota bacterium
ATGATTTGGAAAGGTAATAGAAGGCTGCTGGAAGGGATAAATATTGGAGAAGCCAGAAGAAGTAAAATCAGTAAGAGGTTGCCTAACTGTCCGGTAACATCCGGGTCGCTAACCAGCACGCCTAGTGCCAACCCAATCGAGGCCAGAGCAAAAGCAGTCAGCACCAGAATGATAGCTATCCATAAATTGAAATCGAATTGTATGTTGTAAATAAACGGAGCGGCGAGCAACGGTACTAACATTCCCACCAGTGTCAGTCCCAGGCGCGAGATGATCAGTGCCAGGATAAAGGCTACTTTACTGATCGGCAGTGAGGCATAATAAGTCAACCGACCCTGGCTCTTGAAATTGGCAAGCCGCTGGGCCATATTGACAATTGATTCTGTCGCCACACTCATTATGGCCGAACCGCTAATGATATAAAGAAGGGATTGCCGGTTGGAAGCGGTGCCACCAATATGCCCAAAACCGAAAACCAGGGCTAATGGTAAGCACAGGGATATGATACATGCCCAATACCAGTTCGCCTTGAGATTATGTAGCTGTTCCAGCAAAAGGTATTTGAAATCAATTATAAATTTACGATAGCCTATAATTTGATTGGAGGTAAAATCCCATTTAAACTCGGTTGGCTGGACTGGAGTATAAGATCGGTTTTCAGACACGGCTTGCCTCCTCTTTAGAATTCTCCGCAAAAAATTTTCCTGTACCGCCAATCTCAAGGTAAACATCCTCCAACGAAGGTGGAGCTAACCGGAAATCATCTAACCGGCCAAGACCCAGGAAACCAATAGCAGTGTCGACCAGGCTGAGTTCTTGATTAGGTACATAAAGCCGGAACTGGCCGGGCCTTATTTCTTCCAGCTCTCCTAAATTATTTAAGTAGTCCCTTTCTGAGAGAGTAAGGATTTCCTCATCTTTAAGGGTAAACTCGAGGCGAATCTTGCCTCCAACCTGGGCCTTTAGGGTGCCGGGGGTGCCCAGGGCAATAAAACGACCGTTTTGCATGACAGCGACCCGCTGTATGACCCGCTCGGCCTCGAAAACATTGTGGGTCACAAGTACACAGGTGAGGCCCTGTTCCCGGTTTAGACGCTTAAGTATATCCCAGACTAATCGCCGATTGTGCGGATCCAGTTCATTGGTAGGTTCATCTAGCACTAGCACACGAGGCTGACCCATTAAAGCCATCCCAAAATTTACTAACCTT
>JAYSYV010001008.1:0-1209 GCA_043727245.1 Chloroflexota bacterium
GGAACTTTGGTTTATTAACTTGGCGCTGAAGAACGATTAATTGCTGTCACAGCAAAGCATTTTCGGCAGCCAAACTTGATTTAGGTCTGGCTAAATCGGTAAATGCTCCCACCGAGAGGTTTGCTTTAGCAGGGGTTAAAGTGCTTTTTTAAGCAATTATCCAATTTTCCAACGGCTAGATAAATATTAGGTAGAGGGGTTTTAAGAACAATTGAAACATTTGGGACACTTTCCCTTGAAACTCTGCTCAGCAAAAATACACTCTCTTTGAGAAGCACCTCAGTTCAATTATACTCCGTACGACTAAAGTAGCCACCACGGGTCATAATTTCTTGAGAAAATGTATAAAGACTTGTTCAGGTGCGGTAACCTGAGCAAGTTATACAATAATAACCATTAAGAACGAGCCTTCCTTGTGATTAAACCTTAAAATTTTGAAGAGTTTTGAATTTTCAAAAGATGAAAACGCTCGGAAATTCACCAAATTTGCAGCTACTCCAACACGAATTAGTCTGCCACGAGTGGTGGTAACAGGCGAAGTATCCAGCTAAAACCGGTTATATTCTGTTTACGGTCCCGCCTGGCTGCTACTGAAAGGCTAACTAAAACACTCTGGCTTTTATAAGGTTGAAGCTGAAGTTGCATCTCCGCTTCCGCAGCCTGTGATTTTTCATTCTGAGAACTCCCTCGTAACCGGCTTAGCTGAGCATCAAAGGTCAGTTGGTCCTCCCTGGCAATAAAGGCGCGTATGGGTTTACCGAGGGTGAAAGATTTGACTCGATTAAGTACCTTACAAACCTTTTCATTCGCTTCCCTTACAATTCCAAGCGGGTCAGTTATAAGGTAGCCCACCGGGGCCAGCTCGAATAACTCCTGGTAATAATGGTGCTTATTCTCCGACTCCTGGTAGATGGTTTCAAGTTCTAAATTGTGCTGGTGTAGCCCTTCTTCAGTTACCTGCAATTCTTCCAGGGCATTATTTAATTCGTAAAACGCAAGGGTTAAGAGGTTATCCGGTGATGCCGTTTCGGTTGGAGTTATTGAACCAGTCTGGTCATACGCTTTCTCTAACTCCTCAACCCGGCGATTGAGTTTTGCCAGCTTAATTGTAAAACGGTCCCTATCTATAGCCGGGGTTTGGTTAAAGCTATTCTGGCTTAAAGGCTCTGAGGAGGGTAAGTAAACCTGAATAGAAGTTCCCTGGCCTGG
>JAYSYV010001009.1:0-4036 GCA_043727245.1 Chloroflexota bacterium
GGCTATGCTTTCCGCAACTACTGGCTAGAAAATGGCGGCCTGGCCCTATTCGGTTATCCTTTGACGGAAGAATTTACCGAGGAGTCGGATACCGAAAAAGGCAAATCCTTTTTAGTCCAGTATTTCCAGCGAAACCGCTTTGAATATCACCCTGAGTTCAAAGGTACGCCAAATGAAGTTCTACTGGGACTACTAGGGGTCCAGATGAGCCAGGGCCGGACCTTTGCCAAAGCAGCCGCGATTGCCAACACTTCTAGCAAAGTTTATTTCTCGCAGACCGGCCACACGCTGGGCGGCTCCTTTTTCACTTACTGGAAAACTCGCGGCGGACTGGCTATCTTTGGCTATCCAATTTCCGAGGAGTTCCTGGAAAAGAACCCGGATGACGGCAAGACCTACACCGTCCAGTACTTTGAACGCAACCGCTTCGAGTATCACCCTGAAAATAAGGGTAACGAATTTGAGATATTGCTGGGCCTGTTAGGGACTTCCCTTTGCCGCACCAAAGGCTGGATTACCTAAAGTAAATTAAAAAGGAAACCGGCTATTGCAAGCCGGTTTCCTTTTTGATTCAGAATAATTAGCTCTTTTTATCCAGTTCACGATTGAGGTTATAGGCTGCTGTAATCAGGCTGAGATGGGTGAATGCCTGGGGATAGTTGCCCAGCATTTCGCCGGAAGTGCCGATTTCTTCGGCGTAAAGGCCCAGATGGTTGGCATAACTGAACATTTTTTCCAGCTTGAGGCGGGCCTCGTCCAACCGTCCGGCCCTGGTCAGACATTCAACCAACCAGAAGCTACACAGGCTAAAAGTGCCTTCCCGGCCATGCAGACCGTCTGCGGCCCCTTTTTCCAGGTCATAGCGGTAGACCAGCGCATCAAAGGCCAGTTCCTCGGTAATACGGTCCAGGGTACTTAGCATAAGTGGGTCGGTCGGCCCCAGGAATTTAACCAGCGGCATCAAAAGATTGCTGGCATCTAATACGTCGCTTCCGTAATACTGGACAAAGCTCTGGCGCTTATCACTCCAGCCTTTGGCGATTATTTCCTCATAGACCGTATTGCGAGTCTTCTTCCAAAGGCTGGTATCAGCCGGTAGACCGCGCTGGCGGGCCAACCGCAAGGCTCGGTCCAGGGCCACCCATGTCATCATCCGCGAGTAAACATAGTGCTGCTTCCCGGCTCGCGACTCCCACAGGCCGCTATCAGGCACTTGCCAGTTGAGGCAGAGCCAGTCCATCAGTTCCCGCAGATAAGTCCACTGGTCATAGGAGAGAGGCGAGGCGTATTTACTGTAAAGATAAATCGCATCCATCAGTTCGCCGTAAATATCGAGTTGAAGCTGCTCAAAAGCGCCGTTGCCAATCCGCACCGGTTTGGAATTGCGATAGCCCGAAAGATGGTCGAGATTTAGCTCGGTTAAATCGTGGCGGCCATCAATGCCGTACATAACCTGCAAACCCCCGACCTTCGGGTCAAGTTCCCGGCAACGCGCCTCAATCCATTCCATAAAACGGCCCGCTTCGGTCTTAAATCCCAGGTTCAGCAGGGCGTAGCAGGTAAAACTGGCATCCCGAATCCAGGTGTAGCGGTAATCCCAGTTGCGTACCCCGCCGATGGTTTCCGGCAAACTGGTAGTAGGGGCGGCTACTATCGCCCCGGTTGGAGCAAAAGTAAGTAATTTCAGAACCAGGGCCGAGCGGTGGACCATCTCGCGCCAGCGGCCTTCATAGGTGCATTTGGAAAGCCAGCTTCGCCAGAAGCTAACTGTATCTTGCAAAACATAATCAAGCTTTTTATCTTGAATAGATTCACCGGCAGGCCCGGTTTCTTTTACCCGGTGCAGCATAAAATCGGCGTTCTGGCCGCGTTCCAGCCTGAATTCACAGACCGCCGTATTGCCCTGGATGGTTAGCGGAACTTCGCTGGCAAGGCCCAGGCTGAGGTCTTTGGAGCGAAAGACTACGCCGTTTTCGTATGCCTCAACCGTATGCTCGGCCCTGGCGTAATCGAAAGCAGGCTGGCAGACCATCTTGAATTTAAACGAACCCTGGACCACGTTAACCCGCCGGACCAGGCGGTGATTCCAGGTTTCGTTGTATTCGGTTTCAACCGGCATAAAATCGGTTATCTCGGCCAGACCTTCCGGGCTTAAGAAGCGAGTAATTAAGACGTTGGTATCGGGCAGATACATTTGCTTGACTTTAACTGCGCCATCGTCCGGGAAAATCTGGAAGCGGCCACCTTTTTGTTCATCTAAAATAGCCCCGAAGACACTCGGTGAATCAAAGACAGGGAAGCACAGCCAGTCCACCGAACCGTTCAGACCGATTAAAGCAACCGTATGCAAGTCGCCCACCACTCCATAATTTTCAATTGGTAAGTAAGCCATTTGTTACATCCTTGTAATACTTTTTCTTTTCCTGATAAGCCAGAGTTTATCCCTGAAGGTAGCACAGCTTATGCCAATGTTTTCTTTCGGAGATTTTACAAAGACCACCAATCTTTGCAAACTCTAATCATTTGGAATAACTAAACTCCTGATAAAGCGTTATACTAATGAAAGCTAAACCATTATAGGGGAGTAGGACAATCCCAAAAGTTAGAGGTGGATTTTGAGATTGCCTAAAACAAGATTACTAAAGATTCTGCTATTTGTTGCGTTACTCTATCCGGCCTTGTTGCTCGTGCTTAACCTCATAAATCTGCTGCTTCCGCGTCAATCGGGGGTGCTGGGTTTGACCGAGGTGTTCGCCCCTTTTCTTTTTTTACCTCTGCTGCTGCTTATTCCGCTGCTTTTTATCAGAGGCTATGTTTTTTTGCGAATAGCCCTTGTTTGTTGCGCCCTGGTCTGGGTAGTCCGGTTCATGCCTCCGCTCAATTTCTTCCCCCCTCAGCAAACCGCCGCCGTAGAACTGGACGTAATGACCTGGAATGTTTATTTTTTAAATTCTGAAGTAGAGACGATAATTGAATACCTGCAACAACGGCCCGCTTCGGTAGTAGTCCTTCAGGAAACTGACGGCACATGGCTGGCAAATAACGATGCCTTGAAAAAGATTTACCCTTACCAGTTACGTGTCCTGCAAGGTGCGCCCGCTGGCCTGGTTCTTTTAAGTAGTTACCCTATAATTAGCTATAGCCCCTGGGACCCTCAAAAAAGACAGTGGGACCCTAATGCCGTACTCTGGGCTGAACTCGAACTGGCCCCCGGTAAAACAGCCATTGTAGCGACAGCCCATCCCAATGCACCGGATACAGCCGACTGCGCCCGGCCTTTATGCTTCGACCCAACCTTACGCAACACTCAAATTAACCGGATATTCGAGCAGGTTGACGAGCTTCTAACCAGGAAAAAACCCTTAATCCTGGCCGGTGATTTTAATACGACCCAATGGGAGTCTAATTATCAGAATTTAATCGCAAACCTGCAAGATACTTACCTGAAGGCGGGGTTTGGCTGGGGTGCTACCTGGCGGCCTTTTGAATTGATTAACAAGGTCGCCGTTTTAAGGATAGATTATATCCTGGCTAGCGCCGATATTGTGCCGCTTAAAGTAAACGTAGACTGTACGCCGCGAGGCAGCGACCATTGCAGTATGATAGGACAGTACGGGATTTCGTGATTATTCGATGCCGTATTCCAGCCACTTGTGCGTGACCAGCTTTTGAACGGATTCAGGGCTGGCTACGGCCTGTTGTGTGGCCGGGTTAATAGCTTGCTCAACCTCACCGGGCAGCTTACGCGTGGCATCCACCCCCACTTTTGAACCAAATTCGCTCCGAATAGCTGTTACATCACCCCGGTCCAGCGGGCCTTTGACTACCAACAAATCACGGGCCGGGTCCACCAGGGCCAACGCCTGAGCGAGAAGCCGCTCCGGCTGTTGGAGCGAACAATCGGCATCCACCACCACGATATGTTTCAGGAATTTAAATTGGGGCTGGCCCCACAGGTTGTACATTATCCGCTGGGCCTGGCCGGGATAAGTCTTGTTAATCGAGACAATCGCCAGGTTGAAGAAAGCGCCCGCAG
>JAYSYV010001010.1:0-4030 GCA_043727245.1 Chloroflexota bacterium
GGCACTTCGGCCACAGTCCGACCAATTTCCTTACCTACCCGGTCAATCATGCTGCTGCTAACCAGAGTCTTGCCGATAGCGCTGTGGGCGGGCCAGCCCTGGCGATTCTGGAATAGATACCAGATAGCGACCGAAAGATAATGGTTAGGATTCATCAATCCGGCACTGGGGGTCACGATGCCATGCCGGTCGGTATCCGTATCGTTGCCGAAAGCGATGTCAAACTGGTCTTTCAGGCGGACAAGGTTAGCCATGGCGTAGGGTGACGAGCAATCCATGCGAATTTTGCCATCGTGGTCGAGCGGCATAAAGCGGAAAGTCGGGTCAACTGTTTTGTTGACGACTGTCAAGTTCAGGCCGTATTTTTGGGTAATGGGTTCCCAGTAAGCCACGCAGGAACCACCAAGCGGGTCGGCTCCTATCTTAATACCGGCCCGGCTAATCGCCTCCATATCAACCACATTTGCCAGGTCGTTGACATAGGGTGTAATGAAATCATAGGGGTGAATGGAAGGAGTTTTGAGGGCCGCTTCATAGCTAATGCGCCTGACACCCTTTAGTTTTTCACTCAATAGCTGGTTGGCCCGGTCCTGAACCCAGTTAGTTATGTCAACATCAGCCGGGCCACCGTTAGGCGGGTTATACTTAAAGCCCCCATCTGAGGGGGGGTTATGAGAAGGGGTCACAACGATACCATCAGCCAGGCCGCTCTGACGGCCCCGGTTATAGGTCAGAATGGCGTGAGAGATAACCGGCGTAGGTGTGAAACCGTCATTCTGGGCCAGAAATACCTCCAGGCCGTACGCCCCCAGGACTTCCAGGGCGGTCTGCTGGGCCGGGCCGGAAAGCGCGTGTGTATCCATCCCCAGGAAAAGCGGCCCGGTTATACCTTTGCCCTGCCGGTACTCGATGATTGCCTGGGTAGTAGCCAGAATATGGTCTTCATTAAAGGAGATATTCGCCGAGGAACCGCGATGGCCGGAAGTGCCAAACTGGACCCGCTGGACCGGATTTGCCGGGTCGGGGTGCAGAGTATAGTACTGATCTACAAGTTTAGAAACATCAATGAGCAACTCACTTGGTGCCGGTTTTCCGGCAAGAGGGCTGATTGCCATTAATTACTCTCCTTCGTTACTTTTAGCTGCCCGGAGTTTTCCATCCCGGTCCACGTGAGACCAGGCTCCTTATTTCCCTATACTGGGCTTCGATATTGTTAGTTATCGCAAAAGCTTGCCGGGAATTTTAACTACCAGGGCAAAGTCAGGGCGTACCATAATAATTGCTGGTTATATTGTAAGCCTGTCAGGCGCAACTTTCAATCCCGTGAGCGGGCAATTTAAAGGCGTGATTAAGGTCAAGCCAGATGTTTATAAATTGGTTGATTTCGGAATTGACTTAACGGCCCCGGACGTGTAGAATAAACAGCGTTAGGGCGGGGTGTAGCACAGCCCGGTAGTGCGCTTGCTTTGGGAGCAAGAAGTCGTAGGTTCGAATCCTATCACCCCGATTTTTCACCCGCCACCAGGATTTATTTCCTTATTCTCAAACTTTCTCACTGATTATCTTACTTCAAATAAAAAGGACCAGGCAAAAACCTGCCCGGTCCACTACTTCAAATTTAAAAGCAAGCCAAAAACTAATTTAACGGCCACCCAGAAGGATACCACAGCCCAGGCCAAGAACCATGCCAATTGGCGCGAGGAAAACAATCAGCCAGATAAGAGGCCGTAACCGGCGAGCTTCTGCGATTTGCTCAGCCTGCATTTTGTGGTCAATATTCATTTCCGTTATCGGATGCATATTCTTTCTCCCTTATATGTTCAACCGGCGACCCGGCAAGTTAGGCCAACTTTAACTGACAGGTTTTTTCTAGTATTATAGCCCCGGACAGGCTTTATTGCACCGTCACGGTTCCCCTAGTATAGCAGAAATTCGAGCTATGAGCGCAATTTAGCGGCCAACCCGGTAATAATTTCTTCGGCCCCACTGGTAAGGCGGTCGAGTAATTCCCGGACGGTCGGTATATCGTGAATAAGACCAGACACCTGCCCGGCCCAGACAAAGCCTTCATCGAATTTACCTTCGAGAGCGGCCCGGCGATTACGTTCTCCGGCGATAAGAGGCAGCAATTCCTCGATAGTGGGCGGCGGAATTGCCGCTTCGACTGCCGCCACTTTTGCGGCCCATTCGCCTTGCAAAACGCGGGCCGGTTTGCCGATGCTGCGCTCAATAATCACTGTATCGGTTTCTTTGGCGTTTACCAGGGCTTGTTTGTAGTTGGCATGAGCAAGGCATTCCTGGGTTGCCACGAAGCGCGTACCCATTTCGATGCCTTCGGCCCCCAGGGCCAGGGCAGCAGCATAGCCCCGCGCATCGCCAATCCCACCACTGGCAAGAACCGGTATTTTTACCGAGTCCAAAATTTTAGGCACTAACACCAACGACCCAATATCATCCCGACCCAGGTGTCCACCGCCTTCATAACCAACCGCTATCACGGTATGTGCGCCAAGCGACTCGGCTTTTTGAGCGGCCCGTACCCCGGCTACCAGCACCAGTATCTTTACATCATTTTCCAGGCCACTGTTTTGAATCTGGCGAATCATCGCTTCGGGATTGCCCGCCGTGAAACTGACACATTTCACCCCTTCTTCCAGGGCCAAATCCAGCAGGTCGTTTAAGGGGCGCATACCCAGCGCGAAATTTAGCGAGAAAGGTTTAGCGGTCAGGCTCTTGCACAACCGGATTTCTTCGCGCAAAGCGGCCCGGGCGGGGAAGCTGGCAACCGTTATCTGTCCCAAACCACCGGCGTTTGAAACAGCCGCCGCCAACCCGGCATAGGCCAGGCTTTGTAAGCCACCCTGCACGATAGGCCGCTCAATGCCAAGTAAGCGAGTAAAGCGGGTTTCAATCATAGGTTCTCACCGGCCCGGTACGCCTGGTCGAGCAATTCCACCAGATGAACCACTTCGACAGGCTGTTCCCTGGTTTCGTTGAGGCCGGAGCGTTTGACACCCAATTGCAACTGAATATGGCAAC
Organism: Chloroflexota bacterium; assembly: GCA_043727245.1. Classification (GTDB taxonomy): domain Bacteria; phylum Chloroflexota; class Chloroflexia; order Chloroheliales; family Chloroheliaceae; genus 54-19. The sequence goes on from JAYSYV010001010.1 coordinate 3,040, forward strand.
CCGGATTGCCGCTGACGACACACCCGGCCCCGGTTTCGGCCACTCGTTCCATCTTATGTTCCAGGATTTTCATGGACATATCGTACTGAGTTACGTTGTAAATCCCGGCGCTGCCGCAGCATTTATCGCTATCGCGCATCTCGATCAGTTCCAGGCCCGGTATGGCTTTAAGCAACAGGCGGGGCGGCCTGGATATACGCTGGGCATGAATCAGGTGACAGGCATCCTGATACGTTACAGTCTTTTCCAGGCGGCCAAAGTCGCGGTTAAATTCAATACCGGCCAGAAATTCGCTGATGTCTTTAACTTTAGTGGCAAACCGTTCGGCCCGTTCGTGGTAAGCCGGGTCGTTAGCCAGCAATTCGCCGTACTCTTTAAGGGTTGAGCCGCAACCCGCCGCGTTGATGATTATCGCGTCCAGTTCGCCAAAGCGAGTCTCAGCCTGTTCAAAAGCCTCAATGTTGCGGCGAGCCATCTCCTGACCGTAATCGCGGTCGCCGTTGTGAATGTTAAGCGCTCCGCAGCAGCTCTGAGTTTTGGGGATTACTACGTCCGAATAGTTGCGGGTCAAAACGCGGACCGTCGCCTCGTTCACCTGGGCCAGAGCCACGCTCATAATACAACCGCTAAAGAGGGCTACCCGGTAGCGCTGTTCGGTTCGGGCCGGGACAAACTCGCTTTCAGGGGCGGTAAAGATTGGCTGGCTGATTCTAGGCATCATCTGTTCCAGGTCAGCGAGTTTACCCAGCCCTAACTTGTGCCAGACCGGCATTCGCAGCAGACCCAGCCGGCGGGTCAGACTTTGCAGGCCACTTTGTTGGTAAAAGCGCGAGGCCAGACCAAAGGCCCGCATATTTCGGGAGTTGGGGAAAAGCTGGCGAAAGACCAGCCAACGAATGATATTCTGAGCCGGGCTACGCCGTTTCGCGGCGACTTCGGGCCGGTGGTTCAGTTCGTCCAGGGTTTTTTCAATCAGGTGGCCGTAGCGCAC
>JAYSYV010001011.1:0-1205 GCA_043727245.1 Chloroflexota bacterium
CCATTTCTATCCCAGAAATTTTTGAAGCCGTTCGCCAGGGTATGACCTGTTTCATAAAAGTAGTTTTGGGTTGGTGTTATATCCGTGGGCGGTTGGGAAATAGTCGGCAGAAATGATGAAACAGGCGCGGCATAAATCTGGTTAAACACTTTGAAAACAACCTGGCCCGACCTGACCTGGATGGCCCGGTTTACATCATTTGCCAACAGCAGGTTGAAAGGAAGCAAAACGCCCGTTTGCGTGTCGTATTCCTGGTAGCCTGGCAGGACCCCGTTTGTAGTGGGGTCGTTTGGCTGCTGGCTAATCCAGAAAATGTAGCGGCCATCGGTGGTTACATAGGAAAAATTATTCTGGTAATTTTCAACAACGAATTTATGCTCATCTGTCTTGAAATTTATTGTTTTCAGGTCGTTACCTACCCAGTAGGCCAGCAGACCATTATGCAGGTCGAAACCGCCCAAATTTTTGTAACCTGAGTTACCCGTTTCAAGGACGGTTGGCTGGCTATCACCAATTTTGAGGGTTTTTAGACTCCAACTTCTGGTTTGGCCCCCCAGACTATGGGTTGAGTAGACCAACCGCCCATCCTCAAAAGAAAAGTATTGGCCCAGGGTGCTGGCTGGTAATTCGATAGATTTTCCCATCGTCCGAATGTTCCGAGCTAAAAAGCCCTGGGTTCCGGTAAGCCAGACCACCCAATCTCCCGAAATAGCGGCCGGTCCTCCTTCGCCTACAACTTCTTCTTTACCCGTAACCATATTTTTCAGGTTAATTTTAAAGCCGGAATCGTTCGTATCAACTCCCTGACCTATCCAGATTACATTATCCCCATCAACTTTCGGCGTATACTGAGCGCCGCTTCTGTCAGTAACCGGAACAATCTGACGGTTACCCAGGTTGGTGTAAAAAACTTGGGAAGTTTGTCCGTTTAGACCGGGGGAGACAGTCCAGACCACCGACTTACCGTCTGTATTGACCTGGCCTTTTGAGCCAGAAGAAGAAGTAAGCTGGGTAATTAAATTGGAATAATAACTGGCCTGGGCCGGTCCAACTGAACTTAAAAACAACCCGACCAGCAGAATAGTTAAGAAGCTAAAAGTAAACCTTACTTTGTACATACCTGTCCTCCAAATCAATTGCAAACACCAATTGAAATAAGCGGGAAAGAACTACGTAGAAACTGGACAAATTCTGAATGCTGCTTA
>JAYSYV010001012.1:0-1205 GCA_043727245.1 Chloroflexota bacterium
TTGTCCCAATTCGCCGCGTGCGTGCGTTGCCATTGCCACAAATAAGGGGTGTATATTACGACTGTACTCCTCAATTTGCTGGGCCGGTTCCCCGACGAGGACGGTTCTTTCAACCTTGAGCAGGGGGTATTTGGACTGCAACAGGCTCTTGATTTGCTCCAGATAGAGCATGGCGTCATGGCGAAGATTCAGGATTTCTTTTGCTTCGTCATAGGGCGTCAGGGGGTAGCCAACACCTACTGGACTTAGAAGTAAAGGCGAGACGGGAGAGACAACTTCCACCAGGTATAAAGGGGTATTTAATTGAGAACAAATCTCACTGGCCGGTACCAGGCAGGCTTCCGCCGCCAGGGAACCGTCAAGGGTGGCTATAACCAGGGGAACCCGTGGGTTCGCTATTGTAGCTTCAGGCTGTACTTCCCCTTTGATAGCAGCCTCATCAGGACGCAAAAGAATTACTGGTAGGCAAGCGTGTTTCACGATACCTGTCGCAAAGCTTCCCATGAACAGCAGGGATAAACCACTCCGTCCATGCGTTGTCATAACCAGGAGATCGGCCCCTTCAGCGCTGACGATGTCACCCAGATCATCAATAGATATCTTATAAACCACCTTAGTTTGAACTTCTTCAGATGAGAATTTCCAGGGTTTAGCAGGGTCAGTCAAAATGTTTCTCATTTTAATAAGATAATCTTCCGGCGACACCCCGGCCTCAGAGTCAAAGTAAATAGCGCCATCCGAGTCGGGCGGCCACAGGCTTACCTGCACCAATAATAACTTTGCTTTTAACAGTTTTGCCAGGTAATAAACATAGGGTAAAGCTTTTTCGCTTAAGCTAGAACCATCCAGGGCCACGGCAATACGGGTGATCATTTTCAGACCTCCTCTTTCTTAAACTTTGAGCGTTGTAACTCGTAATTAAAACTCCCTCCTGAGTAATATTGTACCGTCAGTAGGTTAATAACCCGGTAAAGAAGTAAACAATTAGAAAACCTATCTACTCTTTTAATAAACCGTAAGTAAGGCCAATTTCACTTTATAACCTGACCCAACTACCTCAGTCGAATGACCCCATCCCCATGCCCCACAAGAAATACCTCAAAATACCGGCAATGCAGGGGAATTATTAGATTTTTGACATTCGTTAACCTCTTTTATTACCGGCGAACTCTATACTTTTATTTAGAAAGATCGTTACAGCTTTT
>JAYSYV010001013.1:0-1203 GCA_043727245.1 Chloroflexota bacterium
TTCTCGTAGCGGGTTAGATATATCTCCTATGACTCCGACGGTCCCGCTGGTTTTATTACTGCGCTGTTTGCTGAGCGCCCCGGTAAAATAATTCTTTGCTGGCATGAGTGTATTAACTCCTTGAAAATAACTGGCCGACTGGCTGGCTGGTTAAACCTGATCTATAGAAAGACCCATGTGGGTGGCTACTTCCAGAGCCAGAGCCCGGTAATCGGCGGCTACCCCGCTATCGGCCGCATAAAGGGGTAAAGGCGTTTCCAGAGCAGCGGCTTCGCGGGCCAGCGTGGAGCGTCTGATCTCGGTTTTGAAAAGCTGGTCGCCGAAGCGCTGCAAGGCTTCTTCTCTAACTCCCTGCATGATCCGGGTACGGTCCGACATGGTGATAAATACTCCCAAGAATTCGCTGGGTAGGTTATAGATACTGGCGTTATCCCGTGCCAGGGCCAGCAGGGTATCGACCGAACGGAGCGCCCAGGGTCCATCTACCGGCACCAGAAAGTAATCAGAGGCGTTTAAAACATTTACCGCGAATTTACCCAGGTTAGGCGGGCTATCCAGTATTATCAAATCCCACTGCGAGCGAGCTTTTTCCAGCGAACGCCGCAGCCGCAGGTCGCACCCAGTCATGCCTGGTAAGTTAATTTCAACGGCGGCCAGGTCCACTGAAGCCGGAACCAGATGAACACCGGCAAAGCGGGTCGGGATGGCAACTTCGTGGGCCGCGGCTTTTCCAAGATACAGGTCGGAAGCAGTACCCGGTACATTCTCGTCGCGCAAAACATCTATGCCAAATTGGAGACTGAGGTGAGCTTGCGGGTCACTATCAATAGCCAGCACTTTTTTACCTTGCTGGCCGAATAGTACGGCCAGGGCGGCCGCTGTAGTTGATTTAGCGGCCCCTCCCTTCTGATTACTTAAACCCAGGGTTTTCCCCACTATTTGAGTGGAACTCATTGATTAAACTCCTTATTTCCGGGTATTTCTGCAGAAAAAACACCTGTTTAATTTATTATAGCACGTATTTGTTGGTATTTCCGACCGGATTTAACCGAATTAAGCTGTAGCGAGTAACAGGCGTAGCTCTTAAGAGTTATGTAAAATTACGAGTTTGTCCTAACTTAGAGAAATGAAAAGGGAAGTGCCTCTTAAATTCCATCCTCAAACCAGTCAACAGCCGACTCTAACAACGAGAACCAGGAAAAC
>JAYSYV010001014.1:0-1203 GCA_043727245.1 Chloroflexota bacterium
ATAAATTTCACATAGTCATCGTTAAGCCACCTGGGATTTCTTTCACCCAGCGGTTTGCCGTCCATCTCAAAATAACTGGGTAATGTTTTGTCCTCGACACCGTGTAATAAATCTTTAATCCACTTGCCATTATTAGCCGAATGGCCGGAATATGGCGGATTACCCATCACGACCATCACCGGGTAATCGTATTTAACTTGGCTGGCGGCATTGGCTTCATCTTTGAGGTAGCTGGCAAACAGGCTGCGGCCCATTTCATCGCCCTGACTAAGCGTGTTGGTCAGAAAGACATTCACCTGGTCTTTATCCTTAAACTTGTAGCCCGTTTCGCGCAATTGGAGTTCCAACTTGAGGTGAGCTACGGTATAAGGAGCCATCAAAAGCTCAAAACTGAACAGGCGCGGCAGCAGGTGGCTCGAAACGTAATCATTCCAACCGCCCCGGTCCCGGCTTGCGACCGTCTCATAAATATGGTCAATTACACCGTGCAAGAAAGTGCCGGTCCCGGTAGCCGGGTCAAGAACCTGGATCCGGTGGCCTGACAAACCTTGACCGGACTTGTTCTTGACTTCCAGGCGGGTGTTATCGGCCAGGCCATCAGCTATACCAAAGTCGCGTTTTAGCAGCAGGTCAACGCTGCGGACGATATAAGAAACGACCGGTTCGGGGGTATAATAAACGCCCCTGGCCTCGCGCATTTTAGGGTCATAGGCGGCCAGGAAAGTTTCGTAAAAGTGGACTACGGGGTCTTCCTGGCGAGTGCGTCTGCCAAAGTCTTGCAGCACCGCCGCCAGGTCTACCCTGTTCAGCAAATCGGCCAGGTCGTTTACAGCCCAGGTAACGCGTTCGTCATCCAGTTCCGGGCCGGTAATACAGTAAAAGGTCTTTTGCAAAAAGGGGTTAGCTTTGGGAATATACTTATAAGCCGTCTCACGGGAGAAAAAAGCCCCGGTGGGCGCATTCACCCGCGCCGCAAACATGCCATAACAAATCGTTTGGGCGTACATATCGGCAAACTCAGCCGTAGTAAGGGCCGGTAGTAAAACTTCCCTGAAACTGGCAATCTGGGTGTGGAGCGGGCCGGTCGTGCCTTCCTCCTGTAACGCGCCCCCAGCGTACCTTCCCGGATAAAGCGGGCCAGGGCGGCCAGGCGGCGGGCCAGTTCTTTAGGGGTCCGAATAGTCGGAGCCTGGGATTGAAAAA
>JAYSYV010001015.1:0-4018 GCA_043727245.1 Chloroflexota bacterium
GAGCCTTTCATGCGGCTGCTCTCCTCCAACGACGTCAACCACCTGTCCGGCCTGAAAGCCCCGCCCTCGGAAAACAAGTAATTTGGACTTCGGTATAATCTGAACGGGTTTGCCCGGCATTTTAGCTTGTGGTAAACTTCACACATATTATTTCCATAAGCAGTGTTTAGACTGGTATTAACCAGCTATATGAAGGTGAATAAGCTATGTCAACGGAGAACACTAGCAGCCCAGGCCCGGTTTCGGCTTCGACCGATCCCAGGATTGAGCACTTGCGCCGGGTCCGGCAGCAAGCCCAGCTTGGCGGCGGCCAGAAACGGATTGATGCTCAACACGCCAAAGGCAAACTGACCGCTCGTGAGCGAATTGAGATGCTGCTAGACGAAAATTCTTTTGTGGAACTGGACGCATTTGTAACCCACCGCAGCACCGATTTTGGCCTCGGTGAGCAAAAGTTCTTGGGTGATGGTGTCGTTACCGGCTACGGCAAGATAGATGGCCGGTTGGTCTTTGTCTTTTCGCAAGATTTTACCGTCTTTGGCGGCTCGCTCTCCGAAACCCACGCCGAAAAAATTGTCAAAATAATGGACCTGGCGATGCAAAACGGCGCACCGGTCTTTGGCCTGAACGATAGCGGCGGCGCACGTATCCAGGAAGGGGTACTTTCGCTGGGCGGCTACGCCGATATTTTCCTGAAAAACGTCCTGGCAAGTGGCGTTGTGCCGCAGATTTCGGCCATTCTCGGCCCCTGCGCCGGTGGGGCGGTTTATTCCCCGGCCATGACCGATTTTATCCTGATGGTCAAAGATACCTCCCACATGTTCGTGACCGGCCCTAGCGTGGTCAAGACCGTCACCCACGAAGATGTCAGTTTTGAAGACCTGGGCGGCGCGATGGTCCACAACAGCACCAGCGGCGTGGCTCATTTTGCCACCGAAAACGAGGAACAATGCCTCTTGACGGCCCGCCAGCTTTTCAGCTTCATGCCGTCCAACAACCTGGAAGACCCGCCTTTACTGCCCACCGAGGACCCTTCGACCCGGCGTGACGAAGAACTCAATACGATTGTCCCGGCCCAACCGACCAGGAGCTACGATATGCGCGAGGTAATTCACCGGGTGGTTGATGACGGCCAGTTTCTGGAAGTTCAGGAGCATTTCGCCGGGAATATCATCATCGGGTTTGCCCGGCTTGGCGGTCGCAGCGTCGGTATCGTGGCCCAGAACCCTGCCGTACTGGCTGGAGTGCTGGATATAAACAGCGCCGACAAGGGCGCTCGTTTCGTGCGCTTCTGCGACTGCTTCAATATCCCGATTGTAACCCTGGTAGACGTGCCAGGCTTTTTGCCCGGTGTTTCCCAGGAACACGGCGGGATTATCCGGCATGGGGCCAAGCTGCTCTATGCTTACTGCGAGGCGACCGTCCCGAAAGTGACTGTAATTACCCGTAAAGCTTACGGCGGAGCTTACGATGTTATGAGCAGTAAGCACGTCCGGGGCGATATTAACTTTGCCTGGCCGACCGCCGAAATTGCCGTTATGGGTGTGGATGGCGCGGTCAACATCATTTTCAAGGTCCAGATTGAAAAAAGCGCCGATAAGGAAGCCACGCGCAAACGGCTCGTAGCCGAGTACACCGAGAAATTCGCCAATCCCTACGTGGCGGCAGCGCGTGGCTTCATTGATGACATAATCGAGCCAAAGGATACCCGGCCTCGCCTTATTTCGGCCCTGGAAATGCTCAAGAATAAACGCGATACCAACCCGCCCAAGAAGCACGGCAATATTCCGCTCTAATTCACCCTATTAACTTCAGACCGGATTGCCGGTGAAGGAATGTTAAAAATGGCTAAACTTACCCGAATTAAGAAAGTTTTGATTGCCAACCGGGGCGAGATTGCCCTGCGGGTTATCCGGGCTTGCCGCGACCTGGGTGTTAAGACGGTCGCGGTTTACAGCGAAGCCGACCGTAAATCTTTGCACGTACGTCAGGCCGACGAAGCTTACCTGCTGGGACCGGCCCCTTCCAAAGATAGCTATTTGCGCGGTGATAAAATCATCGAGATTGCCAAAAGAGCCGGAGCCGATGCTATTCATCCAGGTTACGGTTTCTTATCTGAGAGGGCCAATTTTGCCCAGGCTTGCCAGGATGCCGGTTTGATTTTTATCGGGCCGCCTCCCGCTGCTATCGAGGCTATGGGCGACAAAGTGCGGGCCAAGCAAATCGCCCGTGCTGCCGGGGTGCCGCTCGTTCCGGGAATTGATCAGGAAGCGCCTGATTGGCAGTCCGCTGCCGAAACCGCCGAGCGCATCGGCTATCCGGTCCTGATAAAGGCTTCAGCCGGAGGTGGCGGCAAAGGTATGCGGGTGGTCCGCCAGGCCACCGACATCCAGGGAGCTTTTGAAGCGGCCACGCGTGAGGCCAGCGGGGCTTTTGGTTACGGTGGGGTCTATTTGGAAAAGATGCTGGAAAACGTCAAGCACGTCGAATTTCAGCTTATGGCCGATACTCACGGCAACGTGGTCTATATGGGTGAACGCGAGTGCAGCTTGCAGCGCCGCAACCAGAAGCTGGTCGAAGAAGCACCTTCGCAGGCTTTAGATGAAGAATTGCGCTGTGAAATGGGCCGGGTGGCCGTGGCGGCGGCTCGTGAAGTCGACTATGTGAACGCCGGGACAATTGAATTCCTGGTTACGCAGGACCGCCAGTTCTTCTTTATGGAGATGAATACCCGCCTCCAGGTCGAACACCCGGTGACGGAGTTGACTACCGGCTTTGATATTGTGGTCGAACAGTTACGTATTGCCGATGGGCAACCTTTGAGCTTCAAGCAAGAAGATTTGCAGTCGCGGGGCTGGGCAATTGAATGCCGGGTCACGGCGGAAGACCCTTTTAATAATTTCCTGCCCTCGGTCGGTACAGTTCACCGGACCGTCCCACCGACCGGGCCGGGTGTCCGGCTGGACAGCGCGGTTTATGATGGCTACGAGGTATCCCTCTTTTACGACCCGATGATTGCCAAGTTGATTACCTGGGGCAGCAGCCGGGACGAAGCAATTGCCCGCATGGAACGCGCCCTGGAGGAATACCAGATTTTTGGCATTCATACTACTATTCCTTACCATCAGCAACTTTTAGCCAGTGAGTCGTTCCGCAGTGGTGATTTCTACACCACTTCGCTCGAAACAAACCCGGCCTTGAAGCCCGACCCTGCGGCTCGCACCGACCAGCGCGAACTGGCTGCCATCATGGCCGCTCTATTTGTAGAACGACGACAAACGGCTGGCGAAGGCGGCGTTTCCGGCAGCGCGAAGGCAGTTGAAGGAAACCCGGTTGCCGAAAAAAGTGCCTGGAAGGAATTTGGACGGCACGAAATGCTGCGCCGGGTTTAATTATTTAAACCCTGATGCGAAGGAAAATTTAGAATGCTCTACTATTCTCAGATTGACGATGACAGCTTCAAAGTCGAAATTGTCACCGACCCGGAAGGCGCAACCCACGTAAAATTGCCGGATGGCCGGGAAATGCGGGTGGATTTTCAACCGGCCCTGGGCGAAGACCTTTTTTCGGTGCTGGTTGATAGTCAATCCCACCAGGTCCATATCGAGCCGGGCGAAAACCGGGGCGAGTATGAAGTTACCCTGGACGGTCAGGTCTATCTGGTTAATGTCGAAACCGAGCGGCAGCACCGCCTTTACTCGCTGGCTCCGCGTACGAACCTGCAAAGCGGTGAAATATCAGTAAAAGCGCCCATGCCGGGGCTGGTTTCGATTGTGTCGGTCGAAGTTGGTCAGGTCGTGGAGCAGGGCCAGCGTATTGTCATATTAGAAGCTATGAAAATGGAGAACGAGTTACGCGCTCCGAGGGCTGGGACAATCAGGGCGGTCAATGTTCAGCCGGGCCAGACCGTTGAGCAAAACAAAGTCCTGGCCGTTATCGAGTAATCGGCCCACCAGCGGGTTTACTATTCAATACACTGTTACGGAAAAGAAGGGTGGTCGGTAGCGATAATTTACCG
>JAYSYV010001016.1:0-12053 GCA_043727245.1 Chloroflexota bacterium
GTAAATTACAGTAGAATTAGGTTTACTGGCGCTTGCTGGTGAAACGAAATTTGACCGGACTGGAACTTCCTCGTTTGGTTTTAGAATCTCTTCGGCATAAGGCCTTGCTTTATATCCGGCGTGTTCAATGGCCCCCATTATTTGAGGAAGCTGCACTTTGCCGGGATCATAAGTAATGGAGCCGCGTTCGGTAGCCAGATTGACGTTCGCCGCCTGAACCCCCTCTAACTTTTTCACCTTACGCTCGATCCGGTTAACACAACTGGCGCAAGTCATTCCTTCAATTTCCAGTTCAACCCTTTTAGTGGAGGAGGAGGCTGGCGGTTTGCTATCTTCAATGACACTTTTTGTACCGTTAATAACGGTGTCAGGCTCAGGCATTAGAACAGACGAGATTTGGGGCCGAGTGAGTTGGGGTTTGGGTTTGGGAGGTTCTACCGGCAAGGGCTGTTCGATTTCCACAGGGATAGCCTTATAGCCAGCCGCCTCTACTGTTTTTACTAATCTTTCAGGATTTACCTGGCTGGGGTCAAAGGTTACGGTGCCTTTCTCAGTTGCCAGATTAACATTAACCCTGGAAACCCCGGCTACTTTGGAAAGTTTCTTTTCAATCCGGTTAACGCAACTGGCGCAGGTCATCCCTTCAATATCAAGATCAAGGGTGACAGTCGCGCCCGCGCCTTTAACGGGCTCAAGACTCGGACCGGTAGTAGTAGAAGTCAATTTTAGATTATTCTGAGTTTGAGAAATCGGCTGATTTTCCTTTTCAGGCATTACCCTTCCTCGCTTTCTTAATAGTAGTAACCACTTAATTTAAGTTAATAATATTGTTATAATAAGTAGCCAGCGTAACCGGGCATTTATAAAGGTGTGCTACAGCTACCTGGTTCTTTGAAATAATTAAGTTATAAAGTTTAGCCAAACCTTAAATATTTGATTAAACAGGGCAAGATTTCGACTTGCCCTGTTCAGGAAACAATATAACCTGGTAGCCTAGTGACTTTGGCCCGCGTGGCTACCTCCGACCGATTTATCCTGGCCCAGGTACTTTTCAGGCTCTTTATCAAAAGCCTTCTTGCAACCTGGGGCACAGAAGTAGTAACTCTGCCCCTGATACTCAGACTTGTGCTGGGCCGTGGTTGGGTCTACCGTCATTCCACAAACTGGATCTGTAACCTGTGCCATTTGAAATCTCCTTTCAATTCAATTCAACTATGATTACTTTACTATCCTCATCACACTTTTTGTGACAAAAGTCTAATTCTTTATCTTTTAAGCATCATTTTACCATTGACAAAGTACTACTTGCAATAGTAGCAACCGGTTAAAAGAATCAAGGTGTTTTCTCGACTTCAACTGAGTTTATTTAATTAGATTTAGCGTAACGTTTAAGAACAGTGAGAACCTCACTGATTTTCTCGTCTCCGTTGCCCTGCTGGATCGCCTCAGCCACACAATGGCGCATATGGTCTTCCATTAAGGTCAGTGAGACCTGCTCAAGGGCCGATTGAATACTGGAAATTTGAGTCATTATATCAACGCAGTACTTATCTTCCTGCACCATTCGCTGAATACCTCTGGTTTGCCCTTCAATCCGTTTTAAGCGGTTTAAAAGCTTCTGTTTATTTTCGTCATACGAAGCCATTGTTATTATTTCCTCCTAATTCCCCTTCCCTGTTTTCCTTTGCAGGAGGTCGGGTCAAAAGCTTTCTTTTGTTAGATCTATTATAATACCCCTGTAGGGTATTGTCAATACCCTGTAGAAGTATTTTTAAAAAAGGTTTTATCCTATTGGGCAAGAATTGGATATCAGACCTTAATAATGGCCTGGTTGTCCGTATTGGGGTTTAATGACCTGATTAAGTAAGGTACTACTGTCTATCGTGGCAAATGACGTGCCAATGCCCTTAAGAATCACTGAGGTTTTACTCTGCAAGTTTTTGGAAACAACAACTTTTAAAATATTAAATCCTTCGAGGAGCATTTGCTTGCTTTATTACTTGTTTGTTAGTACTATTAACACTAGTAGCTACCCAAAATATAATACCCCTGAATAGAAGCGTAAGTACAACTACAACCCGAAGTGACCTGCCTTCTTTAATTACTCTCAGAGGAATGAGTAATGGTTCATCAGCTAAGAGCCACCAAGCGTAACTACCTTGTGCCCGCCCTGCCGGGCTGAGATGCCCGAAATAGAGGCGGCGTACCGTAAGTATAAGAGCCAGGGATCAGTAGTGCTGGGGATTGATGCTCGCGAAGACAATGGGGCGGTTAACAGGTATGTCGCCGATGGCGGATATAGCTGGGACATGCCCATGGACTATAACGGTGATACTATAGCCACTTATGGTGTGGCGGCTTTTCCGACCAGTTTCTTTGTGGACCGGCAAGGGTTTATTCGCTCTACCCAGGTAGGTGGTATGGATAAAAGAGGCCTGGAAGACCGGCTTTCCAAAATTTTACAGAACTAAATGATAAAGAATCCCTGCCGTAAGCAGTGGGATATTAAGCCAACTTAATCTAACGGGTTATCCTACCGCACAAGGTAACGTCGTAAGCGGCGGGGAATTCAACCCTGAGAGGTTAAAGATTAAGAAATCATGAATATATCTGGTTCGAACCAGCCCGCCCAGGCCGCCTCATTATTACACTGGTGGTTTGGCGTTAGTATTTCAGGGTAAGTGAAGTGAATCGGAAATCTTAGCTATTGAGAAAGGAAACGGAAATTTCAATGAGCAAACGGGTGTTTGCGGTTATCGGCGTAACGTTTTTGCAGCTGTCGCTCCTTTTATTAACGGCTTTTGATGGTGTCACCGTATCGACGGTACGCGCCGAGGAAATTAAGGCTCAGACGGCACAGGTTCAAACCCAGGCAGTCTCGTTTGGCAGTAAAGCCTTTGAACCAATCTGGCAGAGGACGGACCAGCCGGTAGCGGTTAAACGGGCTGAGCGCAGCTGGTACTGGGGCCCAGCCCCTCTCACCAACGGCTTATACGAAGGCTACAGTGAAGCCCCTCCTTACGGGCGGCGGCTGGTTCAGTACTTTGACAAAGCCCGCATGGAAATTAATAATCCCTCGACCAACCAGGTTACGAACGGGCTGCTGGTCGTTGAACTCATTACCGGCCGGGTCCAGCAAGGCGATAAGACCTTTGATGAAAAGGGGCTGGTTGGGGCCGATGTAGCGGTAGCCGGTGACCCTTCCAACCCTTACCCGACATACCGCCAGCTCGGAACTATTTTCAATAAATCGGACCCTACCTTAAGTAGCGCTTCCGTAGGCACACCCATTACCAGGCAGTGGTACGGAAACGCTCGTTCTTCCGCCGATATGGAACAGTACAAGACGGACCCTGCCTCCCAGATCGCCAGGCTTGAGGGCGGGTTTGGTATTCCCAGAGCATTCTGGGATTTTATGAATCAGCGGGGGACGGTAAACTCAACCGGCCGCTTTGAGGAGCAGGTTATCTCCGAATGGCGTTTTTCGGTGGGGCTGCCTGTCACGGAAGCTTACTGGGCCACTGTTAATGTAGGTGGGGTAAATAAGGACGTATTGTTCCAGGCCTTCGAGCGGCGAATGCTGACCTATACCCCGCCTAATCCGACGGCCTACCAGGTCGAAATGGGTAATGTCGGCCAGCATTATGTCCAGTGGCGCTACCAGGGCCAGCCTCCAAAAGGTTCGGACCCACTGGTAAACCTGTTCACCACTTCGGCCCAACCCCAGTGGTACCAGACAACCGAGGTACTTAATATACGCACGGCTCCCAATTCCAGCGCCAGCCTGGCCATTAGCAGCCAGACCCGCCCCTTTGTAACGCAGCTACAAGTAGGCGACCGCCTCAAAGTACTCAGGGCCGTGCACGGGCAGGAAGTGGAACCGGGCAACGATTTGTGGTATCGGATTTACGAGCAACCGGACTTATTTGTCTATTCCAAATATACCCAGAAGCTGGATATGCCCGCTTTCCCGGCGCCTCCTCGTACCACTAATAAAGGATTGTGGGTCGCCGTGTCGCTGAGTACACAGATGATGGCGGTTTATAACAACCAGGAGTTGATTTTTAGTACGCTGGTTGCTACCGGGCGCCAGGGTTTCGAAACGGTCAAAGGCGATTTTAAAGCTATTGGGGGCTGGCGTCCTTTGACACAGACCATGGAGGGTGGTAACCGGGCGGCCGGCAACGGCTACAAGCTGGAAGAGGTTCGCAACGTCACCTATTTCTTCCAGGATTTCGCCATACACGGCAGCTACTGGCATGCCAAGTTCGGCCTTTCACCCCAAAGTCACGGCTGCGTCAACGCCACCGTTTATGACGCGGGCTTGATTCACCAGTTGCCGGTCGGCACGCCGGTCGAAGTCTTCTAACCCAATAGCGACCGCCCCGGTCTGAAAAAGGGCGTTTGGGAGAGGCTCTGTAATCTAAAAACCCAGCCACCTTCTGGATGCCCCTTTTCAAGGATTCTTTTCCGGGAACAAACCTTGATACAAACCGTTAGCTAAGCTGTGGCACGGGCAAGAATCTAAGACAATAGTATTCGAGAATTTGGAAGTGTTCTATCTCGGCAAAGTATCCAGGGCTTTTTGCAACCGGGATTTAGCTTCAAGAGCCACTTTCACCAGTTCAGAATTGCCAACTATGCCGAGGGCGGCTTCCGGGTCCATCGCTTTGACCACGCTGCCTGCCCCACCCTCATCGGCGTAAATTATCACGTTGCAGGGGAGTAACAATCCGACTTCCAGCTCCACCCCAAGCGCCTGCTCGGCCAGGGGCGGGTTACAGGCTCCCAGGATAATGTACGGCCGGAAATCAATGCCGCGTTTCTCTTTGAGAGTTTGCTTAATATCTATCTCTGTCAGGACTCCAAACCCTTGCTCTTTAAGGGCGGCCCTGGTTGCCTCTACCGCCTCGGCGTAAGGCAGGCTGACCTTCTTACCAAACCCGTAACCGAGCGGTCCCTTTACTTGTGCTTGAGTCATTGACTTTGCTCCTTAACTTAAACAATCTGTAGGGAATAAAGGTTTCCCTGATATTCCAGGTCCAACTTATCCCCGTTTTCTATAGGTAACTTTTATTAACCAATATCAGGTTAGCATTTGCAGGTAAAATTTCTAGTATATGCTGTTCAATTCAGCCCAGCCGCCAAATGGGGTGTACCAAAAGTACACTCCATTTATTTAGGTCCCCTCGAAACTACTTGCCGTAATCAGCCATCTCAATGAATTGGCCGTGCCAGGTATGGTACCAGACCTGCCCTGTATAGCCGTTCACACTCAACATTCCACTAATTTTGCCATTGAGTTGAACCTCCACCGTATAGTAGCCGGGGAATTCATCGGCCTTCTGCCCTGCTTTCACACCAGGATAGGCTTTATCCAGGTAGGTCTGGGCGGTCTGGAGGGCCTGCTCGGCCGTAACCGGCATTTTGCCAGGTTGGTAGCTGCCGGAATTTATAGCTACAGGCCCACCGCTCATCATTCCTGGCCCACCGCTCATCATACCACCGCGTCCCATGCCGTTGGCGTTGTGACCATTACCAGACATATGCCCATACAGCAGGTTCCACATCATATTCGGGCCATACTCACCATAAGCTACTTTAGTAACCGGGTTGACCAGCAGTTCGAATGCGCCCACTCCCGTGCTGGTGTCTTTAATCGCTACATAGGCGTTATTATCAAAGATCATTATCTCATCTATAGCAAGATTAGTGTTTTTTAACCCGGCCAAATATTTTGTAGCCGCAGAACGGGCCTCATCAACCGTAAGTGGCTGGGTGGCAGCGTTATCGGAAAAATTACTCCCCATCATACCGCCCTGACCGTAACCGGCCCCACCGTTCATCATGCCGCCCTGCCCGTTATTATTACCCATTCCGTTATTGGGGCCGGGAGTTTGGGCCAAAACCGCCGCCGTGGCACCCAGGGTCAACATCACCACCAGGGCTAGACTGCCTATCAAAACCATAAATCGCTTGCTCATTATTTTCTCTTTCTACTTAAATGCCATAACAATCAACTTCAGTCTAATAAATTGTGCGTACAGCTTGCTCGTACTCGGCCTGGCTGATTTCGCGACTGGCATACCGCCTTTTCAGGATTTCAAGAGCGGTCAGGTTTTCAAAAGTTCTCTGCTCGCTTATCAGGGTATAAATACCCCAGAATACCAGACCGGCCAGGATTGCCATCATGAGCAATCCAAAAACCATTCCGAGTCCGCCCATACTTCCAAAGCTCATCATAGTTAAAGCCTCTTTCTTCTCAGAAACTTTTTGGTTCTTCGTTCCTTCACTTATAGTATGCCAGTAAAAGCTCAAGCTATCCTGATGGAAAGTTCAAGTTTCCTTCAAGAAATTATTAAGTGTTTTAGGTTTCTAAGCTGAAATTCAGGAAATAAGTAGGAAAACCTGGGGACCAGGTTATATGATGGATGGTATTAGGGTATTAAACAAAGAGACTACTGGAATTGGGGGTCACTTAACAAAGCAACACTTTAGCACATTTTCTGAACTAACCGAGCTACCCTATCAGGGGGTCACACTCTCACACGGCTACCTAAAACCAGCTATAAACTGGCTTTAGGTAGGGTGAAGGTAAAAGTTGAACCCTGACCAGAACCGAGGGATGCCGCCTGGATGTCTCCATCCATTGCTTCCACCAGTGCTTTGGCTATAGTCAGGCCCACCCCTGACCCGCCTAGCGCCCTGCTGCGCGATTTGTCTACCCGGTAGAAACGCTCAAACAAATGCGGAAGATGTTCGAGGCTTATGCCCAGGCCGCTGTCCGTTACTTTAAACTGAACGCTATCTTCAGTTGTCCCAAGTTCAAGTTTGACTGTACCAGACACCGGGGTGTAACGGAGCGCGTTGGTAAGCAGGTTTGTCAGCACCTGAATGGCCCGGTCGCGGTCGGCCTGAACCGGCGGTAGATTTTGAGGCAGAGTAGTATGAAATTCAAGTCCCTTTTCCCTGAACTGGTTTTCGAGGCGCTCAATTACGGCCCCGGCTATCTCCAGGGGGCTAACTGCCGCCAGTCGTAAGGGGATTTGTTTGGCTTCGGCCCGAGATAGTTCTTGCAAATCATCAATCAACCGCCGCAACCGCCCGGTCTCCTCATGCAGGCTAAGCCAGATTTCTTCCGATGGCTTGACCACGCCATCCAGCAGCCCCTCCATATACCCTTCCAGCGTGGCAACGGGAGTTCTCAGTTCGTGGGCTACGTCCCCGATTAGTTCTAAACGGTGCCGTTCGGTGGTTTCAAGGGCCTGAGCCATCTCATTGAAACTCAGGGCCATTTCCCCTAACTCGTCCTTACTGATCTGGGGGATTCGTTCGGCATAATGCCCGGCGGCAATCCGTTTACTGGCCTGGGCCAGACGTCCCACCGGGGTCACAATCATGCGAGTTACAAAGTAGCTGACAACAATAGCTACAACTACTCCTATTAGGCCAGCCACCAGCATTGCTTCTCCCAGAGCCGATTTAAAAGCGCTATTTATACTCGAATTGGAAGCGTTTTGACTGGCAGGGCTACCCATCATTCCGTTCATTCCTCTGGTTTGCATCATTTGCATTTGGGAGGTGAAAGCGGTAGGAGCTATCAGGTCAATCGCATTTAATACCACCAGAGTGCCTATGGCGATTATCACGAAATAAGAAAGAAAAAGCTTGACACCCAGGCTGTGCCATCTTAATTTACTGGAATTGAGTAATTTCATTGCGCGTACCTTTTATCAAAGCGGTAACCCAGGCCGCGTATGGTTTCTATATAACCATACGCGGCCTGGGTTGAACCCTCACTCAGCTTCTTGCGTAGATTTCCAATATGAACCTCGATTATATGCTCATCATAGTAATCTTCGCCCCAGACCTGCTCTAAAAGCTGAGAGCGGGTAAACACCCGCCCAGGATGGCTGGAAAGTATTGCCAGCAGCGCGAACTCCCGCGTGGTTAGAGAAAGGACTTCTCCATTCCTGGTTACTTCATGTTGAGCTACATCTATAATTAAATCTCCTAATTGGCGTGGGAGAGTTACATCAATTTCCAGCTCACTCGCCCCACCTGTTCTGGGGCGACGCAACATGGCTTTTACCCTGGCTACCAGTTCACGGGGGCTAAAAGGTTTGGTAAGGTAGTCATCGGCTCCTACCGATAACCCTACAATCTTATCGATCTCCTCCACCCTGGCTGTAAGCATAATTACGTATGCGTCTGAGAACTGGCGTAGACGGCGACATACTTCGACCCCATCTATGCCGGGTAACATCAAGTCGAGCACAACCAGTTCCGGGTTAGTAGTCCGGGCTGTTTGGAGGGCAGTAGGGCCATCAAAAGCCGTAAGGACGCTGTAACCTTCCTGCTCAAGGTAGCCTTTAATCAGGTCTACCAGCTTCTTTTCATCATCTACTACCAGGATTTTTATCACTTTAATTTCTCGTCAGTTCTTCACCATTAAATTGGGCAGGTGCTCGCGTTTAGCATATTACATCAAGGAGGACTGGACGGAAGCCAGAGTAGCGGTTTTCAGGGGTCAGTGTCAATTCATATTTACCTTTAAGTGCCAATTGCTTTGTCAGATTTGTCATAATCATAGTGGCTGAGGCTCTTTCCGGTTCCGGTCCCGGTCCCGGTCTTCCCAGTTGTCTCCATAGGCCCGAGGGTCGTCCACCGGTTCAACGTGAATAGTAGTTTCTACTTCTTTGAACTGAGCTTTGATTTCAGCCTCGATATCTACGGTATATTCGTGAGATTGTCGCACGGTCCATTCTCCGGGGGTTAAAAGATGCAGATCAATAAAACGTAAACTACCACTTTTCCGGGTGCGTAAACCATGAAAGGTTAAGCCGTCTTTTTTAGCCGGGGCTATAGCCCTTTCAATAGCAGCCCTGATTCGAGCCTCTTCTTCGGCGGGTAAAGCCATATCGCTCAAGCCGTCCAGGCTGCGCTTTACCAGTTTACTACCTTCTAAAATTATATTGAGAGCCACCGCCAGGGCTACGACCGCATCCAGCCAGAGCCAGCCGGTGATTGCTACCATGATTACTCCCAGCACTACCCCCACCGAAGTAAAAACATCGGTCATCAGATGTTTACCGTCCGCTTCCAGCACAATACTATCTTCCCGCCTGGCTACTTTGAGAAGCACCCGGGCCACTACAAAATTGACCACGGTAGCCGCAAGAGAAATACCCAGGCCAAACCCGACACTTTCCAGGCCGCTAGGATGCAAAAGGCGGTCTATGGAAGTCCAGATAATTGCCACGGCCGCCACCAGAATTAGACCTCCCTCCAACCCGCTGCTAAAATACTCAACCTTGGTATGACCATAGTGATGGTTGCTGTCGGCCGGGCGAGCCGCGATTATGATTGCAATCAAAGCGGCTGAAGCACCCACCAGGTTTACCATGCTCTCCATAGCGTCGGATAACAAACCGACCGAGCCGGTCAGAAAATAGGCGGTAAACTTAAGAGCAATCGTAATAACCGCCGCCCCAATCGAAAGATACATGACTTTGTTTTTAAGGTTATCTTTAGAAAGAGTATTGTCTGGTATAGCTCCTGGTTCTTTTGAAGAATTGGACAGCTCCATAAATTTCCCCTTGACCCTTCTTTTCCATTTCATATGTTTTGTTTCTAATTTCCCAGTAATAGCCGATTGGTGATAATCCAATCCAATAAATAAAAAAGACCTTTGGCACGCGCTGAGCCTTTACCAGAATGGGTAAGACATTGCACGCACCAAAGGTCTGGCTAGCCATCCAATTAGTGGTAACCCGGCCTCAATAAGGTACTCTGTGACAAACTGCAAGGGTTAAATATGCCGGTGGTTCGGATACTCAGCCGCCCGAGCAATTGCCTCAGCCTCTACAATAATTGGACCTTGAGTCTTAGTCTTATCCCTATCCCCATCAGTATTACTCAAGGAGGCTGGCTGGGCTTCAAGGTGCGACAATCGGGCTTTTAGTTCAGCTATTTGCTCCTCGTGAGTAAGCCCCGACCAGGGCGGCAGGTTTGGTTGAGAGAGATGGTCGGAATGCTTTTGATTTCCCTGACCCTGAGTGTGCTGCATCCCACCCATCATAAAAAGCATCATTAGGGAACATACCAATAATAATAACAAAAACGGTGCACCTCCCGCCAACAGGTTCGGCAAGAAAAGGAAACCCCCAAGGGCAACTACGGCTAGTCCTCCCACGATCAAAGGTAACTTATTTTTTTTTCATTTTGCCACCTCCAATGGCTTTATTGTCTGAGACAATTTAGAATTTTCGGTTTAGCCTGTACACTCACTACCAAACCTTTTAATCTTCTGGTTATATGATAATTCTGGCAGCTTAGGATAGGCTGAGGCAAACTTGAGGATTGGCTGAGTAATTCATCAGCCAGGCTTTAGAGAATCGACTTTCGGCTTGCTAACTAATATAACATACTCGGCCTTGATTGGCCTGGATTATTTTATTTTCCGGCCAGTGTCTTTACTGGCCCACTATGTATGGTATATTTGAAGCTATAGATAGATAGCGCATCAGATACACAATATAATTTTTGCTATTCCCAGGCTCAAACTCTTGCCTTTTATCTAAACGATTACCTGATGAGCTACAGTTAGCGGCTTCTTAAAGTTAATCGCTACCGAGAGTATTAAACCTTTTCCCTTGAGATAAAGGAGATATTTATTTATGGCACAAGAGCGACAGGGCCAGACCGTACCAGTACGGCTATACCAGACTGTTGATCACATTATGCTGGGAGCGCCTATGCCAGGGCTGGAGCCTGCTAACATTTTTGTAGTCATTGACAGTAATCAGGTGACCGTGCGGGGCGAGGAGCGGGGCCGCGCCAGCATGAACTCAACTTGTTGATTGAAGAATGGACTTTTGGGCCGTACTACCGTGAGGTCCTACTTCCCCAGCCGGTCAATGCCGATCTTTGTAATGCGACCTACGGCAACGGGGTGCTGACTCTTTCAATGCCAAAACTGGTGGCAGCTAAAGCCCCAAACTACGCCGCGTTTGGGCTGGTGGCGGTTACCTCCACCTTTGGCGAGCGGGTAGGACACTCCGGGCATAATATCCAGCCGACTACTACCCGGGAACATCAACAAAAGGTTGACCGGACCGCCGGGCGTGGGAGCGAATACACTCCGACCTACCCTCAGGGTTTGAGCCCTTTGACATTAATGTCAGGGGCAACCCACGCAAAGGACCCGATTGCTATCACAAGCAACCCCAGGAATGCTAATAATGCCAGACTATAATTACTCCCTTCAATCAACCAACCGGAAATAATAGGAGACAAAACTGTACCTGCGTCTCCGATAGTACGGTACAGGGCGACCCCAGTGGGGAGAACACTCTTTGGCCCTAGCTGGGCCAGGTAAGCGAGTGGGCCCGGGTTTAGTAAACTGCTGCCCACCCCGAAAAATATAATTGCCAGTAAAAAGAAAGTGTAGTTTTCGGCTAAAGCTAACCCGGCCAGGGCCAGCATTATGAGCAGCCCACCGCTAACTATCGTTATTTTAGGGCCACCGTGGTCTACCAGCCAGCCTGCCGGGTATAAGGCTAGCAGTCCAACTATGCCTATTACAGCATGTTTCGCAGGTATTGAACCAATTCCAGCCTTGAAAATGTTGCAAAATTAATTCAATGGTTTCGGTTTTTGCTATAAGGATAGAGCCAGCCCGATTTCAAGGGGACTTAGCCCAAGCCGACCCGCCCCAAGCAACGGCACAACTAGAAGTTGCAGCCCCTGCCTGGTAAAGACCAGCGCAAATCCAACCAACCAGAGTGGTAGAAGCCGGGGCCCGGCCAGGAACTTCCAATTCGTTTGAGTATCAGATTTTTCTTTATCATCGGGGGACTGTAACTGGCCTGAGGGCGGGATAATCTGAGGGTGAAGGTGAGGGTGAGGTCGGCTAATGAGCCACCCGGCCACAAAAGCCGCCAGGGCTGCATAAACCAGAAATGGCACCCGAGGGCCAAATTGCTGCATCAATAGCCCACCAAGAGCTGGCCCTAGCGATAGTCCAAACAGCCCAGCCCCCTGGTACAGGG
>JAYSYV010001017.1:0-1199 GCA_043727245.1 Chloroflexota bacterium
AAGCAATAATGGGGGCCATTGACCGCAGCCGGGCATTTTCGTTATTGGCCTGGCCCTTTTGCAAGGCCTCCTGTACAGCCCGTTCGAGTTCGCTGCCGGTGAAAGGTTTCATCAAAAAGCCAGTCACGTTCATTTGCATAGCTTTCATCATATTGTCGGTCGTACCGAAAGCCGTCATAAAGACCGCCACCAGCTCCGGTTTAGTGCGGCGAGCCTGGCTTAAAAGCCCCAACCCGTCCATTTCAGGCATCCTAATATCGGCCAGCAGCAGATCGGGGGCGGCTTCCTGGATAATCGCCAGGGCTTCTTTACCGCTGCCAGCCGTGACGGTGCGGTAGCCGATGCGCTTGAGGGCCGCTTCGGCCTGCCGCCGGATTAATTCCTCATCGTCTACGACTAAAATAAACTCTCCAGCCATGTTATTCCCGTTTCAACCCCTCCGCCCGGTTTAAACGTACTAACTGGGCCTGACCGTTTTCTAAAAGAAATGTTTCCAGGAAATTAGACCCCCCAGGGCGGTTATCCCAGGCTGTTAGTGTAACATCAATTTGCGAGTCTGGCCGGACAGCCAGGTCCAGGTCCAGCCTGAGTTGCTGGCAGGGTATACCCTGGACCCGGTAAACCTTGCCCGATACTAACAGGGTCGCCGGTAGATTTGGCCGCAAAACAAAAGCCGCCTGGCTCTCCGAAGCGGGCCGTTCTTCCTGAAGCCCCACCACGTACCGCAGCAACAGATAACTTCCCAGGCAGCCCCAGCCGTAGACCTCGGCTCCACCGCCACCCCTGGGCGGCACAGACAGGGGTAGCCCGACTTGCGGCCAGTATTCCCGGCCCACGCCAGGCAGACCGCCCTGGTCGGGCGCAACCGAAGCCGGGTGCGAGTCGGCCCAGCGATAGAAAGCGTCCAGGGCTTGCCAGCCGTGTTTAGCGGCTAAATCCTGGCGACCGCTTTCGGAACAGGCTTCGACCAGGCAAAAGACAATTGAGGGCCACATCAGAGGGTGAAAGACCTGACCGTGTTGAGGCGGATTTTCCAGCTTCGACTGCAAAGCGGCGATTTGCTCCGGGGTTACGGCCCGGCCTAAAAGCGGCGCAAGCTGCATGGTATCCAGCACCCCTGTAAAGCCGGTGCGCCGGTCGAAATCGTGGAACCAGTTGAAATCGGGCCGCCACATCTCCTGCATCAAATCGAAATGCCG
>JAYSYV010001018.1:0-1194 GCA_043727245.1 Chloroflexota bacterium
CCGGTCTGGCTGGTTTAACTCTACTCGATCAATAATTCCAGCCTGCTCAAAAATATCCCGGTGCAGCCATTGAAGGGCTGGCGGTTCCTCCGATTGAGAAATTGGCGCAAGCTGCCGGAAATCGCCAAAGATGGCTATCCGCTGTCTGGCAAGTGTTGCGGCCAGTACACAATGGGGAATAAAAGCCATACTGGCTTCGTCAATAATTACAGCATCAAACTGGCGCTGGAATACTTCCGGAGCAATAGTCATCTTGGAAAGGGTACAGGCAACTACCTGGGCCTGAGATACCAATTGCAATTCCAGGGTATGTAACTCAGAGGTTAGTTGTTTCAGCCGGTCAGTTATTGGGTTAATTCGAATTGTGAGGCTATTGCGTTGAGCCGGACTAATATTCTCAGCCCGCGATTGATTCGCCAGATCTCTGCGGTCTTTTTCCAGACGCTTTAGTTCGGAAATCAAAGCGGGGTTTTGCTTTTCAACTAACCCTCGAACGTGGATACCAGGGTATTTTTCCAGATCCTGATTACGAATTATTCCGAAACGGACAATTTTACCGGCATCATAAAGCACCGATTGATTGACGTTAGTGGCAATATTAAGCATCGCCACATCTACTGCGGCATTGCTGTGTGCGACTACCAGGACGCTTTGACCTGCTTCAGCCAGGGCCGCTACACTCAACCCTAACGTTTTAGTTTTCCCAGTGCCAGGGGGCCCCCAAATAAAGCTGATGTCCTGGCTTAGTACGGATACTATAGCCTGAAATTGATAGTTATTGTACTCAAGAGACTGGCCCAATCGCCCCGAAATACTCTCTATCAATTGCCTGGCCTGGGCATTGCCATCCTTACCAGATTCCGAAAGATCAAGCCGTTGTAAGAGACGGTAGGCCAGATTGTTATTGATTGAGCCAACTTCTTTAGCCGTCAATAGTCGTTCAATTAGTTTTTCCAGCAGGAAAATAGGATTGGTATGCATTACCAGAGAACTTATTATTTCACCTACATAGCTATCAAGCCCAAGTATTAAGATAAAACCATCATTGGCGACAATATATCCAACATGCTCTTTACCCTGGTACTCCAGACGTACTTCGGTATCATCCGGCAAAGTAATTTCCCGGTCGCTAATAAAGGAGTATAGTTCCCATTTTTCACGTCGGCCTATGTGTTTGCCTTCAGTTAAAAAAGC
>JAYSYV010001019.1:0-3993 GCA_043727245.1 Chloroflexota bacterium
GAGCGGCGCAGCGTGATCATAACGACCAACCTGGTCTTCAGCGAATGGGAGCGGATTTTCAAAGATCCGATGACGACCCTGGCGGCCATAGATCGGGTGGTCCATCACAGCGTAATACTGGATATGCTTTCGGTCGAAAGTTACCGGGCCAGGCAGGCCCAGACGCAACCGCAGCTACAAAAAGGTGGCGGTGAAGCGACCGGGCCGATTGCAGATCCTTAAAGAAGGATGAAGGGTGGTGCACCAGTGACCGGCAAAAGTAAATGTCGTCGGGTAAAATCGTTGGGAATTAGGCTCAAAGCGGCAAAAGTAAATGTCGTTGAGTGGTGTTGCTGGTTACAAAACCCAGACCTGCTGATTGGTTAAAGTAAGAATTTACTTCTTAAAGGTAAGGCAACACCTTAAAGACCAGGGTAGATTTCTTGAAACAAGTTGGAAGAAAAGCTGCGCTGCCCAAACCGCTTGCGGTTTGGTATTAGTATAAGTTTGTGAGATGGAAAAGTAGTATTTAATAGCCAAAAAAAATCGCCGTACCCCTGCTTTTCTTATTGACGTTTAACAAATGCAGCAGTTTTAAGCAGATTTAGCAACTTGCACTGGATTTCCAGCCCACACTTTTACTGGATCGTAAATTCCTCCGCTCTTTAACAAACTACACGCTACCGCTAACAGCTTGCGCATTAGAGCTACCAGGGCCTGTTTGCCCTTTAGACCGCGTGCTACTAAAGCGTCATAGTAGGCCCGAAATGCTGAGGTTTTGTTGTGACGCCGCAGGCAACTCAAAGCCGTCATGTAAAGCACCTGCCTTACCAGTCCGCTTCCTCGCTTTGAAAGCTTTGTTTTACCTTTCCATTTACCACTCTGTTTAACTTGTAGATCAAGACCAACATAGGCTACCGCCTGGTCCACTCTGGCAAACCGCTGCACATCTCCCAATTCAGCTCGTAAAACCGCTTTGGTTTTTGGTCCAAATTCTTTGACAGTGTGTAAGCCTTTGACTTCCTCATCACTATCCAAAAACTTTGCCAATTCTTCTTCCAGCTCAACCAGATGTTTCTGGGTAGTCATCAACTGCTCACATAATATGACCAGGCTTTTTGAGCGGACTTGTCTGGCCACCTCACTGGCCCCACTTTGGGTTGCTAAATCGACTAGATTTTGCGCCATTTCAAGACCAAAACGGCGGGGTGCCAACTCACTTAAGGTAGTTGCTACGGCTTCCACTCCAGCTTCTACAAAACAATGAGCACTGGGATAATGCTTTAGGAGCGGTAAAGCGGTTGAACCACATACATCCGCAAAAAGGTGGGTAAACTCGGGGAAAAGAACAACTACAAGTTCATGAATTTCATTTCTATAGCGGCCCAATTCACCCGAAAGACTGGCGTGAAGTCGTACTAATTCCCGGTAAGCCACAATTAATTCACTTGGTACATAACCAGCTTTAGCTTCACCACTCAGTAAAAGCCGGCCAATCGTGATTGTGTCCAGTTTATCGGTTTTAGCTCTAAGGTTGCGGCGTTCGGCCCATTGATGGGTTTGGTGAGGATGAAGGAGGATCAAGTGATAACCTTTGCGTTCAAAGTAGTAATAACAGGTTTCCCAGTATCGACCAGTGGCCTCCATACCGATCAAGATTTGCTCCTTTGGAACCTCGAGTTTGTTTAAGTGTTTTTCGAGCCATTCGTAACCAATAATTTGATTATCGAATTCAGCTGGTTTAAGCACCAAACTTCGATCTGGCCTGAGGATAGCACCGGTAATCTTTTGACTGCCTATATCCAGGCTGACTACAAAACTGGGGCTATTTAACAATTGGCTCTCCAAGGGGACCTGATTTAAGGAAGCTGAAGTAGTTCTTTTAGCCATCACAGTCCTTTCGAAGATATAGTGAATGTGAATAAAAAAGAGATAGAGGTTAGTAGGGGAAACCCTCCCGGATCAGGGCTAAAGTAAACTCCCTTAGAATAGGCAGTATCTTCTAATTAAATGAAGTCTGCAGCAAGCTAAATAGTCAGTTAAAGCCCTGGCGGGCGGGGAGCAGTCTTGGCCAGGCGGTCTCTGCTAAGCAGGCCGCAAGTAGCCACACAGGCACTCCCGCTACTTCCACCAGTTTAGCACCAAAATGACTAACTCATCTTGACGCTTGGACTACTTATATGATAGGAGTAGCCACCACGGGGGAGCTCAGCAACTCCGGGAAGCCACTCCCTTTGACCAAAAGTGTAAATACTTAATCCGAGATAATGATGCAAAATTCGGTCATTTGTTTGATAAAGTAGCGGAAGAGAGTTCAATCAAGATTATCAAAACACCAATCCGAGCACCAAGGGCTAATTCGTTATGTGAGAGGTTTCAGGGTAGTGTGCGCAGAGAATTGTTGAACCATTTCTTCGTGTTGAACGAGCGGCACCTTCACAACATATTGAAGGAGTATATCCAATATTTTAACCACGAACGACCTCATCAAGGCATTGAGCAAGCGTTGCCTGTTCCGGCGGCTGTACCACCTCTTAGCAAACGGAAAATTGTACCTTTCCCAATTTTAGGAGGTTTGCACCATAGCTATAAGCGAGTAGCTTGAAGCAAAACTAGCGTTACTTAAGGTCACACGACCCAAGTATCCATCACAAGGTTAGCCGCCAGTGGTTTTTCAGCCAGGATGTGCTTTCCGGCCTGGGCTGCCTCGATAATGACCTGGGCGGTAAGCTGAATCGGTAGGGCTATCAGGACCGCCTCAACCTGGTCATTCGCCAACAGTTCTCTATAATCGCCGGTCCAGGTACAGCCGGGACTGTCCAGTTCTTCGGCGGCTTGCTGGGCGGTAGCCCTGGCGGAATCCTGGTCAATATCGCAGACCATCACCAGCTTAAAATAACCTGGTAGGTGTTGCAGGACCGGCCAGTGAATTAATTTAACGGCCAGGCCAGTCCCAATAATACCCACGCGTACCGGCCCACCGGATGAAGCCAAT
The DNA here is from genome assembly GCA_043727245.1 of Chloroflexota bacterium. Lineage (GTDB taxonomy): Bacteria > Chloroflexota > Chloroflexia > Chloroheliales > Chloroheliaceae > 54-19. Next base: position 2,975 of record JAYSYV010001019.1, read on the forward strand.
AGTTCATTTTCCATTGTCGTTTAAGCCAGTTCTCCTGGATTTAGCCAGTAATGCCCGAACGCGCCACGCCCTGCACGATATAACGCTGCAAAACAATAAATATTACTACCAGCGGGAAAATGCCGACGGCTGCCCCCATAAATAGGGCCGGTAGATTGATTGTCTGGGCGGTCAGGAAGGTCGAAAGTACCACCTGGACGGTCCAGGTCGAGGAATCATGCCCAATAATCAGCGGCCACAAAAAGGAATTCCAGCTATTGATAAAGGTCAACACTCCCAAAGAAACCAGGATGACCTGCGAGTTCGGCATCAATAGCCGCCAGTAAATACCCCAGTAATTCAACCCGTCCACGCGCCCGGCTTCTTCAAGCTCACGCGGGAAGTTCAGGTAGAACTGCCGGAACAAAAAGACCGCAAATACATTGAAGAGGTCGGGTAAGATAATTCCCTGCAAAGTATTGACCAGGCCCAGGTAAGAGACCACCACGTACTTGGGTACGAAGGTGACGGCCCCTGGTATCATCAGAGTTACCAGGAAAACGTAGAAAACTATATTGCTATAGCGGTAAGGAATCCGGGCCAGGCCGTAACCGGCCATCGAAGCAAATAACATCTGGCCGATGACCTGGGTAACAGCGATTAGCAGCGAATTTCTGAGGCCGGTTGCCATCGAGGCCAGCGGGTCATTAAACAGTTTATCCAGGTTCTCAAAATGCAGCGTGGTGGGCAACCAGACCCAATCCGGCGCAGTAATCTGGGGTTGGGTCATCAGGCCGTTGCGGAGAATAATGTAGAACGGTATCAGAAAAAGGATGCTCAAAAAGATTAACACGGCATATAGCAATACTTGACGGACATAATGCTGCCAGACGGCCCCTTTAGCCACCGAATAGCCGCGAACCTGGGTTTTGCCGGTCTTTGATGAAGAAGCTGTTGACATAAGTTACACGCCTTTCTAAGGCCACTACCTTAGTTTCACCCTTAATTTCTACTAACTTTCCGATCTACCGAAGCCTAAA
>JAYSYV010001020.1:0-1193 GCA_043727245.1 Chloroflexota bacterium
CGCCTGGAAAGGCCGCGCCCCTCCATACCAGGTGGAACGGTGGCCCTGGCGGCCGGCCTGACCGGGGTTTATCCGCTGGCCTATCAACCGGGCGGCTGGCATCTGCTCGGCTATACCCCATTTGCCCTTTTCGACTCGACCCAGAACCCACCTGTCCGGTTTTTACCGGGCGACCGGGTACAATTCTACCCGGTATCGGAAGCCGATTTGCCCGGTCTACAGGCAGCGCAAAATTCCCTGGCCCCTGTGGAGGATTTTTCGTGAACCGAATTGAAATTGAAGTGTTGGAACCCGGTCTGCAAACCACCTTCCAAGACCTGGGGCGTTCGTCAGGGCGGCGCTATGGTATCCCGCCGGGGGGAGTCATGGACCACTTCGCGCATCGGGCCGCTAACGAACTGGTCAGGAATATCCCCACCGAAGCGACCCTGGAAATTACCCTCCAGGGGCCGCGTTTGCTTTTCACTACTCCGGCCTTGATAAGCCTTACCGGGGCCGACCTGGGGCCGATGCTCAACGACCGGCCAGTGCCGCTATGGATGTCGGTCTTTGTCCGGGCGGGTCAGGTCTTATCCTTTACGCCCCGAACTATCAAACCCGGCCTGACAGACCTCGGTGGGAAGTGGGGCGGACGGGCTTACCTGGCGGTCCACGGTGGCTTTGAGGCTCCGCAAAGCCTGGACAGCCGTTCGACCTATCTAAGAGCGAAGTATAGCGGTATCAAAGGCGAAGGCCGTACCCTTCAACCGGGCGACGTTTTGCTGGCTAATCCGCCTCAACTGCGCTCTTTTGCCGAAGCCGCCGGACGGCTCTTTCCAACCAATCGCCGACCCGCCTATGGACACGCGGTTGCGGTGCGAGTTCAGCCTGGCCCTTACCAGGAACATTTTCAGCCCACCGCCTATGCCAATCTTTTTAGCCAGACTTATAAAGTGACAAATGATGCGGACCGGATGGGTTTCCGGCTAGAGGGCGCACCTCTGTCGCACGTTTCGCCGGAACTGGCCGAAATCCCAGCTTGTGGGGCAGTCTTTGGGGTCATCCAGGTTCCGGCCAACGGCCAGCCGATTATTCTCATGGCCGACCACCAGGTGACAGGCGGCTACCCGATTATTGGGGCAGTCCTCAGTGCCGACTTACCGCTGGTCGCCCAACTTCTGCCCGGTGACGAGATTCGTTTCATAAATGCTGAA